>NZ_JASDDD010000031.1:0-40519 GCF_030407555.1 Curtobacterium sp. APC 4022 | reverse complement strand
GGCCAGCGGGCGCGCGGCCGGTTCCGATCGGCTGCACCCAACGGGATCCCCTTCGCACCGCGGGATCCCGCGGCGCGAGCCGGATGCGGTTGTGCGGGTCCGGTTCGCGCCGGCTCGGGCGGGCGCCCGGTCCGGGCCGCCCCGGGTCCGCCGGGCCCGACCGGCGCCGCGCCCCGGAAGGGCGCGGGGGCGCGGGGCGCCCGGGGCTCCGCCGGTTCCGGCTGGCTGAGCACAACGGGATCCCGCTCGAACCGGCTGATCCCGTGGCGCGAACGGATTGTCGTTGGGCGGGTCCGGCCGGCGCCACGTCCGACCCGCGCCGGGTCCGCCCCGCGGCCGAGCCAGGGAGCCAGGGAGCCAGGGAGCCAGGGAGCCAGGGAGCCAGGGAGCCCAGGAGCGCGAGCCCGCCGCCCGTCAGGCCGGCCTGGAGGCGCCGCTCACGCCGTCCGCTCGAGGAACGCTCGCCACCGCTCCCGCTGCCTCGTCACGACGACGAACATCACCCCGAACACGAGCGCGAGGACGGCTTCGAACCAGAGCATGACGCCGTTGCCCGCCGCGAGGGACTGCCCCACCGCCAGCGGCACCCACCCCGCGGTGAACCAGAGGGTCCACTCGCTCTGCACCAGCCGCAGCTGCGCCAGTCGTCGGAGCACCCGGACGCGGTGCGGCTCAGCCGGCGCGCGACCGCTGAGGACCCGCTCGATCCCGCGTCGCTCCCGCATCGTCATCCCGGAAAGCGGATCGGACCACATCGTCCGCCACGAGCGTGCGCGGCTGATCCGCACGACCCCGACCGCCCAGACGACCAGTGCCAGCACGAAGGCGCCGGTGCCGATCAGGGACGACGTGTCCGACGGCTGCCGAGTCGGCGTCGTCGTCTGCACGGCCAGCAACCACCCGAGCGCACCGGCGAGCACGATCAGTGCGGCCGCCGCGACCAACCGGCTGCGGAGACGTGCTCCGCTGCGCTGCACCTCCCGCGGTTCGGCACCGTCCGCCAGGAAGGCGGAGCGCTGGTCGACGAACTCCCAACGCCGGTCGTCGAACGAGAGCGGCGGGACGTCGGCCCAGGCGTCCGGCCGGGAGGCCCGACTCACGTCGCCGCCGTCGTGTCGCCTTCGCCGGCCGCTTCCTTCGCCCGCTTCAAGCGTGCCTGCGCTTCCCAGTACTCGATCTCGCGCTCGAGCTCGGCGAGTTCCTGCTCGGTGCTCGAGACACGCTTGTCCCCGTGCGCGCTCTTCGCGGCGCCGAGGGTGGCGTACCGGTCCTCGTGACGTGCGGGCTCGAGGTACCGGCCGTGGTTCCGAGGGCCGGCAGCCCAGTCGTGCCCGATCGTGAACCAGACGATGCTGCCGACGACGGGCAGCAGGATCACGAGGATGATCCAGGCGACCTTCGGCAGCCCGCGCACCTCACTGTCGGTCCGCGTGATGATGTCGATCAACGCGAACACGAGCAGGACGACGCTCACGCCGGACAGCAGGATTCCCATGGCCTCGGATCCTATGGGTCCGCTGTGCCTCCCCGCTACGCCCGACTTCGCGGTCGGGCCGGGCCGGGCCGGGCCGGCTGCGGCTAGGCGGTACGTGCCGGTCAGAGCGCCGCGACCCACTCGTCCGACCCGTCGGTGAAGCGCTGGTGCTTCCAGATCGGCACCTGCTCCTTCACGAGGTCGACCAGGGCACCGCAGGCCGCGAACGCCTCGGCCCGGTGTCCCGATGCCACGGCCGCGGCGAGCGCGACGTCCCCGATGCCGAGGGCGCCCACACGGTGCAGCACGGCGATGCGGACCTCGGGGTGCTGTTCCGCGATGCTGCGGGCGACCGAGGCGATGACGTCACCGGCGCTCGGGTGCCGTTCGTACTCGAGGGCGGTGACCCCCTTGCCGCCGTCGTGGTCGCGGACGACCCCGGCGAAGGTGACGACGGCTCCGTCCTGGTCCGAGGCGACGACCGCCGACACCTCGTCGACGGTGATGTCCCGGTCGACGACGTCGGCCACGACGACCCGTTCGGCTGCGGCGGCACTCACGAGGCGCTCCGCGGGGCGTGTCCGTCGCCGTGCAGCTGGGCGAGCAGGTGGTCGAGGAGTCCGTCGAGCACGGCCAGCCCGTCGGCGACTCCGCCGCGGGACCCGGGCAGCGTGACGACGAAGGCCCGACCGCCGACGACCCCGGCGACTCCGCGGCTGAGGAGTGCCGTGGGGCCGGCGCCGGTGAGACCGCGGCGGCGGATCTCCTCGACGATGCCGGGGAGTTCCAGGTCGAGCAGCGGCGCGACGGCTTCGGGGGTGCGGTCGGTCGGGGTGACGCCGGTGCCGCCCGTGGTGATGACGACGCGGGCACCACCGCTGACGGCTGCGGTGAGGGTGTCGGCGACGGGGCCGCCGTCGGGGACGATCGCCGGGTCGCCGACGGTGAACCCGCGGGTGCGGAGCCACTCGGTGATGACGGGTCCGGTGCGGTCGAGCGCGGGGTCGGTGGCGGCCGAGGTGGAGACCACGAGGACGGCGGCGCGACCGCGGTCCAGGGTGTCGAGGGTCACGACGCGCTCCAGTCGCCGGAACGCCCGCCGTGCTTCTCGAGGACGCGGACGTCCGTGATCGACGCCGCGCGGTCGACGGCCTTGACCATGTCGTACACGGTGAGGGCGGCGATGCTGGCGCCGGTCAGGGCCTCCATCTCGACCCCGGTCCGGGAGGTCGTGCGGACGGACACGTGGACGACGACGCGGTTCTCGGCGCCGGTGATGTCGACCTCGACCCCGGCGATCGGCAGCGGGTGACAGAGCGGGATGAGGTCGGCGGTCTTCTTCACCGCCATGATCGCCGCGATGCGGGCGGTGCCGATCACCTCGCCCTTGGGCAGCGAGCCGTCGAGGATCCGGGCGACGACGTCCGGTCGGGTGACGAGCGTCGCGGTCGCGGTGGCGGAGCGTGCGGTGACGTCCTTGTCGGAGACGTCCACCATGTGCGCGCTGCCGTCGGCGCGGACGTGGGACAGGTCGGTCATCGGATGCTCCAGACGGTCAGGACGTCGCCCGGGTCGACCTGGCTGGTGCCGACCGGGACGTGGACGAGGTGCGTGGCTTCCGCGTAGTGCCAGAGCAGGTGCGAGCTCGGCCCGCCGACGAACTGCACACGGCCGTCCACGATGGTCCCGCGCCGGACCTGGTGCTTGCCTGCGGGCGAGGTCGCGGCGTCGGCACTCGGCAGGTCGGCACTCGGACGACCCTCGGGCAGTCCGGCGGCGCGGGCGAGCACCGGGCGTAGGAACACCTCGAACGACACCAGCGCCGAGACGGGGTTGCCCGGGAAGGCGACGACGGGCACCGACCGACCGGCGATCGTCACGCTGCCGAGGGCCTGCGGACCGCCCGGCTGCATCGCGACCGGTGTCACCTGGAGCCCCCGGGGCTCGAGCGCCTGGCGGACCACCTCGTACGCCCCGGCGCTGATGCCGCCCGTGGTGAGGACGAGGTCCGCCCACTCCCCCACGGCCTGGTCGAGCGCGTCGACGAAGCGTTCGGCGTCGTCGGGCACCCGGACGCGACGGGTCTCGACGCCGACCTCGGCGAGCGCGGCGGACAGTGCGACACCGTTCGCGTCACCGATGGCCGCCCCGGCGCGGAGGTCACCGGCCGCGGCGACACCGCCGTCGTCGAGCAGTTCGCTGCCGGTCGACACGACGAGCACCCGCGGACGACGGAACACGTCGACGGTGGCGACCCCCGCCCCGGCGAGGGCGCCCAGGACAGCGGGGGTGACGGGCTGTCCGGCGCGGGCGATGGCCGACCCGGCGCGCAGGTCGGAACCTGCGACGCGGACGAACGTGCCCGCGACGAGGTCGTCCGGCACCGGCACGACCTCGGCGTCGAGCGCGGCGGGGAAGGCACCGGCGGGGGTCGACTCCACGGGGAAGACGGCATCGGCACCGTCCGGGATCCGCGCCCCGGTCATGATCGGGGCTGCGGTACCCGGCTCGAGGGGTGGGGGCACGAGGCCGGCGGGGATCGGAGCGACGACGCGCAGGGTGGTACCGGCGTCGGCAGCGCGGACGGCGAACCCGTCCATCTGGCTGTTGTCGAACGCGGGCAGCGGGGTCGGTGCGGGCACGGAGGCCGCGAGCACCCGGTACCCGCGTCCGGCGCCGGACGCCACGGCCAGGTCGACGACCGGCACTGACTCGGCGTCTCCCCGCCCACCCGGCAGGGCCGGCTCGACGAGCGCCTGGACTGCTTCCCGGTGCTGACCGATCGTTCGCACGCGCGCCTCCGAATGGTCCTGACGCGGCGCATCGGACGACGCACCGCTCGCGGGCCGTTCCTGGCCTGCATCTGTAGCGTAACGACGGCGCCGACCAGCGCCGAGGACGACCGGAGGACCTGTGGACAACGAGAAGACGGCAACGATCGGTGTGATCGGTGGATCCGGCCTGTACGAGCTGTTCGAGCCCGGCACCGCCGACGAGATCGACGTCCCGACGCCCTTCGGTGCGACCTCGAGCCCGATCAGCGTCGGCACGATGTCCGGCCGCCGGGTCGCGTTCCTGACGCGCCACGGCCGCGCGCACTCGGTCGCCCCGCACCGCATCGAGCACCGCGCGAACCTCTGGGCGCTGCGCTCACTCGGCGTCCGGGCCGTGGTGTCCTCGAGCGCCGTCGGCGGCCTCCACCCCGACTATGCTCCCGGCACCTTCGTGGTGACGGACCAGCTGATCGACCGGACATGGGGCCGCGCCGACACGTACTTCGAGGACGAGGTGCAGCACCTCTCCTTCGCCGATCCGTTCGACCCGGTGCTCCGTCGTGCGGCGATCGACGCGATCGCCGCCCTGGACGTGCCGTTCCGCCCGACCGGAACGTGCGTCGTCATCCAGGGTCCGCGGTTCTCGAGCCGCGCCGAGTCGGTGTGGATGCGCGAGGCCGGCGGCCACACGATCAACATGACGATGTCGCCCGAGGTCCCGCTGGCCGCCGAGCTCGGCATCGGCACGGTCAACCTGTCGTTCGTCACCGACGCCGACGCGGGCCTGGCCCCGGCCACGGACGAGACCACCAGCACCAGCACCGGCACCGGCAGCACCGAGAGCACCGCCAGCACCGCCAGCACCGACGCCCCGGTCACCCACCAGGCCGTGATGGACCGCCTGGCCCGCGCGAACGAGGTGATCGTCCGCGCGATCGGCTCGATCGTGGCCGCGATCCCCGACGACTACGCCCCGCGTGAGCTCGTGCCGGCGAGCGCCTCCGCCCGCGTGCTGGAGCTCCGCCCGTGACCCGCCTGCTCGTCACCGGCGGCGCCGGGTTCATCGGCTCGACGATCGTCCGGCAGGCCCTGGCCGCCGGGTACGAGGTCCGCGTCCTCGACTCCCTGCGCACCGACGTGCACGGCGATCCGGAGGCCGTGGTCACCGCCCACCGCACCGCCGGCATCGAGCTGGTGCACGGCGACGTCCGCGACCGGGTGGCGCTCGACGCCGCGCTGCACGAGGTCGACGTGGTCTGCCACCAGGCAGCGAAGGTCGGGCTCGGCGTCGACTTCCAGGACGCGCCCGACTACGTGTCGAGCAACGACGCCGGCACCGCGCACGTGCTGGCCGCGATGGACCGGCTGGACCTCGGCCGCCTCGTGGTCGCCAGCTCGATGGTCGTCTACGGCGAGGGCGCGTACACGACCGCGGACGGCGAGCCGCTGCGCCCGCCGGCCCGCCGCCGCGAGGACCTGGACGCCGGGCAGTTCGACCCGATCGGCCCCGACGGCCGCCCGCTGCTGCCGGGCCTGATCGACGAGTCGGCAGCCCTCGACCCGCGGAACGTCTACGCCCAGACGAAGGTCGCGCAGGAGCAGCTGGCCTCGTCGTGGACCCGCGCCACCGGAGGTCGCGCGGTCGCGCTCCGCTACCACAACGTCTACGGTCCGGGCATGCCGGCGAACACGCCCTACGCGGGCGTCGCGTCGCTGTTCCGCTCGGCCCTGGCCCGCGGCGAGGCCCCCCGGGTCTTCGAGGACGGCGCGCAACGTCGCGACTTCGTGCACGTCGACGACGTCGCGGGCGCGAACATCGCGGCGATCGCCGCGACCGAGTCCGCCCCGGCCGAGTCGTTCCGGGCGTTCAACGTCGGTTCCGGCACGGTCCACACGATCGGCGAGATGGCGGCCGCGATCGCCGGTCCGGACGGCCCGCAGCCGGTCGTCACGGGTGAGTACCGCCTGGGCGACGTCCGCCACGTCACCGCGTCCTCGGCCCGCATCGCCGACGAGCTCGGCTGGCACGCGCAGGTCGACTTCACCGCGGGCATGCGCGACTTCGCGACGGCCCCGCTCCGCGCCGCGGTGCGCTGACCGGACGACCCCCGGCCACGCCGGTCGGACCCGGCGGTGGCGCCGACCCGACCACCGGTCCCGCGCCGTCCACTGGTCCCGATCCGGCCACCGGTCCCGACCCGGCCACCCGCGGGACGGGAGGCACGTCCCCCACTCGGGGCGCGCCTCCCGTCCGACACATGGTCGCGTCCACCGCCGCGGTGCGGAGAACGGCCAGCCGGACGCGCCGACACGTACCCCGGTCAGCAACCTCGTGTTGGGTTGGGTGCATGACACAACACCCCGCAGCGGACGCCGTCGGCCCGGAACCGACGCGCCCGACTGACGAGGCGACCACCGCGACCCATCGCTCGGAGCACCCGCACCGAATGGTCTCCATGAGCGTCGACGTGATCCTCCCCTGCCTCGACGAGGCGGACGCGCTGCCGTCCGTCATCGGCCGCCTCCCCGAGGGGTACCGGGCCGTGGTCGTCGACAACGGCTCCACTGACGGTTCGGCCGACGTCGCCCGTGCGCACGGCGCCCTCGTCGTCACCGAGCCGGTCCGCGGATTCGGTTCCGCCTGCGCGGCCGGTGTCGCCGCGGCGACCGCCGACTACGTGGCCTTCTGCGACGCCGACGCGTCGATGGACCCGGCTGAGCTCCCCGCCCTCGTCCGGCGCGTCGCGGACGGCCGGGTCGACCTGGCCCTCGGTCGCCGCGTCCCCACCAGCCGCGGCGCCTGGGCACCGCACGCACGCTTCGCCAACCGCGTCCTCGCCGTCCTGATGCGCCGCGCGACCGGCTACCGGCTGACCGACCTCGGCCCGATGCGCGTGATGCGTCGCGAGGACCTCGTCGCCCTCGACCTCCGCGACCGCCGCAGCGGCTACCCGCTCGAGATGGTCCTCGCTGCACACGCCGCCGGCTGGCGCGTCGACGAGTCGGACATCGGCTACGCGCAGCGCATCGGCGACAGCAAGGTCACCGGCACGCTCCGCGGCACCGTCAACGCCGTCAAGGACATGTCACGACTGCTGCGTGCCTACCGACGGGAGGCCCGCACCCGGACCGTCGCGCCCGTGTCGGTCCGCCAGCGGGTCGCCGCCACCTCCGCGGCTGCGGAAGCCACCACCGCCGAGGCCCGCTCGTGACCGGCATCACGGTGGCCGTCGTCGCCAAGGAGTGCCTGCCCGGCAAGGTCAAGACACGCCTGACCCCGGCCCTGACGCCTGAGGGTGCTGCCAGGGTCGCCGCCGCAAGCCTCGCGGACACGCTCGCCACAGTGTCGGCGCTGCCGGCAGCACGCCGTGTCCTCTTCTACGACGGCGACGTCCTGCCCGAGGGCGCGGACGGCTTCGACGTCCTGCACCAGCCCGGTGGCGGACTCGACGAGCGCCTGGGCTTCCTGTTCGACACCGTGCAGGAGCCCCTGCTGCTGGTCGGCATGGACACCCCGCAGGTCTCGGTCGACGCCCTCGCGCCCGTGTTCGACGGTGCCGAGCGTGACGCCTGGTTCGGCCCGGCGGAGGACGGCGGCTTCTGGTCGCTGTTCATGCGCGAGCCGACCGGCGACCTGATCCGTGGCGTCCCCATGTCGCAGGACGACACCGGCGCCGTGCAGCTCGAACGGTTGCGGTCCGCCGGACTCGACACAGGCCTCCTGGCCGAACTGCTCGACGTCGACACGCTGCCCGACGCCGAGCGCGTCGCAGCGCTCGCCCCCACCACGCGGTTCGCGGCGGCCCTGGCCGACGAGACCACGACGACCACCGGAGGTGTCCGATGACCGACACGACGAGCACCCTGCAGGCCTTCGGGGCCGGCGGCGACGAACCGTACGCACGGGCCCTCCGCTCGGACGGCCGACTCCGTCTCACCGACCCCGAGCGTCCGGGCGAGGTCGTGACGATGGACGTCGGACGCTGGAGCGCGGCGGCGGACCGGGTCGACCGGTCCCTGCTCGAGGGCGCCGACGGTCCGGTCATCGACCTCGGCTGCGGGCCGGGGCGCATGCTCGTCGCGGCACTGCGGATGGGGCTGCCGGCACTCGGTGTCGACGTCTCGGCCGAAGCGGTCGCGATCGCCAACCGCTCCGGCGGTCGGGCGGTCCAGGGATCGGTCTTCGAGCCGGTGCCGGACGAGGGCCACTGGGACACCGCGCTCATCATCGACGGCAACATCGGCATCGGCGGTGACCCGGTCGCCCTGCTCGCCCGTGCTGCCGAGATCGTCCGGGACGGCGGCCGTGTCGTCGTCGAGACGAACCGCGACGCCGACGCCGACCGCACCTACGTCGCCACCGTGACGGACGCCGACGGCCACGCGAGCTCCGCGTTCCCGTGGGCCGAGGTCGGGCTCACCGCGCTGCACGCCCACGCCGCCACGGCCGGGCTCACCGCCCGCCAGAGCTGGACCGACGGCGGCCGGCACTTCTGCGAGCTCATCGCCTGACTCCCGTCTTCTTTTGCATCATGCAAGAGAACGACGTAGAGTGGTGCGCAGCAGTCGATGGTGTCGCGGACCCATCGGCTCGATGGTCGCGGCACCTCGGCACGACAGCGAGGAGAGCACCATGAGCACCTTCCCCCTCGGCGGGACCTTCGTCAGCGGACTCCGTCAGCACGACGAGCTCGGCACCTACACCTCGACCGGCCGTGCGATGCGCGTCGACGCGGCGATCGGCACCTACACGGGCGTCCCCGCCGGACACATCGGTCGGTTCGTCGACACCGAGTTCCGTCGTCCGAGCACGGCGACCTCGAGCACACGGACCGTCACCGGGTCCGTCCGCACCGCGACCGGGTCGTTCCGCACGGCCTGAACCAGTCGGGAGGCTCAGCTCCCGTCGGGAGGCTCAGCCCCCGTCGGCAGGTCGCCCCGGCCCGCCCCCAGAACGGCTCGCCTGCGCGGCGAGCAACCAGACCGCGAGCGGTCGCACTCCTCGGCTTCCCCCCAGCCCGAGGAAGGCGGCCGCTCGCGTTCGTCCCGGCGGTCCCCCGCACGGTTCCCCGCAACGGCTCCGCACGGTTCTCCACAACCGTGGGCGCATCCACCACGGCGATGCCAGGATGGGATCATGAACGACCGTGCCGGAACCCCAGCGACCGCAGACGACCTCGTCGACCTCGATGCGCTCACCGCGGCGTACTACGACCGGGTCCCGGACGTCACGAACCCCGAGCAGAAGGTCGTGTTCGGCACCTCGGGGCACCGCGGCTCCTCGCTCGACAGTGCGTTCAACGACACGCACATCGCCGCCATCACGCAGGCGATCGTGGAGTACCGCACCGCGCAGGGCACCGACGGCCCGCTCTTCATCGGCCGCGACACCCACGCGCTGTCCGGTCCGGCCGAACGCACCGCGCTCGAGGTCCTGGCCGCCAACGGCGTCCACGTGCTCGCCGACGCCGACAACGGGTACGTCCCCACGCCGGCGCTGAGCCACGCGATCATCGCCTACAACACGGCCGGACACGACGACACCGCCGACGGAATCGTCATCACCCCGAGCCACAACCCGCCCCGCGACGGCGGCTTCAAGTACAACCCCCCGCACGGCGGCCCCGCCGACAGTGACGCCACCTCGTGGATCGCCGACCGTGCCAACGCGATCATCGCCGGCGGCAACGCCGAGGTGCAGCGCGCCGAACACGCCACCCACGACGGCTACGACTTCCTGCACAACTACGTCGCCGACCTCGAGAACATCATCGACATCGCCGCGATCAAGCGTGCCGGCGTGAAGATCGGCGCCGACCCGCTCGGTGGCGCCTCGCTGCCGTACTGGAACCTCATCCGCGACCACTACGGCCTGGACCTCACCGTCGTGAACCCGGACGTAGACCCGACCTGGTCGTTCATGACGCTGGACTGGGACGGCAAGATCCGGATGGACCCGTCGAGCCCCTCGGCGATGGCGTCGGTCGTGGCCCGCAAGGACGACTTCGACGTCCTGACCGGCAACGACGCCGACTCCGACCGGCACGGCATCGTCACGCCCGACGGCGGTCTGATGAACCCGAACCACTACCTCGCCGTCGCGATCGAGTACCTCTACGCGCACCGTCCGCAGTGGCGCGACGACGCCGCGATCGGCAAGACCCTGGTGTCGTCGAGCATCATCGACCGCGTCGCCGAGTCCCTGGGCCGTCGTCTGTGGGAGGTCCCGGTCGGCTTCAAGTGGTTCGTCCCCGGGCTGATCGACGGCTCGGTGGCCTTCGGCGGTGAAGAGTCCGCGGGGGCGTCGTTCCTGCGCATGGACGGCACCGCGTGGACGACCGACAAGGACGGCATCATCCTGGCGCTCCTGGCGTCCGAGATCGTCGCCGTCACGGGCAAGACGCCGTCGCAGCTGTACGCCGAACTCACCGAGCGCTTCGGCGACCCGGTGTACCAGCGCGTCGACGCCGCCGCCAGCAAGGAGCAGAAGGCCCGCCTGTCGAAGCTCGACGGCGACGCCATCACCGCCGAGACCCTGGCGGGCGACCCGATCACCGCGAAGCTGTCGAAGGCGCCGGGCAACGACGCCGCCGTCGGTGGTGTCAAGGTCGTCACGGACAAGGCCTGGTTCGCCGCTCGCCCCTCCGGTACCGAGGACGTCTACAAGATCTACGCCGAGAGCTTCGTCGGGCAGGCGCACCTCGAGCAGGTCCAGCGCGAAGCCAAGGAGATCGTCGACGCCGCCCTCGGGTCCTGACAGGCGCTCGGTTCCATGGAAGGCTGAGCAGCATGGCGTTGTTCGGACGGAAGAAGCCGGTGGCGGAGTCGCTGCCCCTCGTCGTGCTCGCGCAGCGCACGCTGGCGGAGCGCGGTGTCGAGACGACGGTGGACGGGCCGGGCGACGACCCTGCACACGTGCGTCTGCTCGGGGCGGACGGGCAGGTCTACCTGCTCGCGAACCTCGCAGCCCAGGTCCGCGGCGAGAACGACGAGCGCCGGACGGCCATCGTCCGGGCCCACTTCGACCGGATGCTGCAGGCGCACCGTGAGCCGACACCCGAAGAACTGAGCGCCGACGAGCTGCGGGACCGCGTCCGGCTCCGCCTGCTCGCGGAGGACGGCTCCGACCCGACCGACCTGACGTACGCGCGACCGTTCGCCCCGGGGCTCGTCCTCGGGCTCTGCGTCGACTACCCGACGATGGTGAGCACCCTGGCGACGCAGACGCTGCCGAAGCTCGCGATCGGTGCGGACGAACTCTGGGCGATGGCCCGCTTCAACACGGACGCCGAACCGGTGGACGCGAACGCCGAGCTCGCGCCGGGCGTGCACCTCGTCGAGGGCGAGTCGCTGTTCACTGCGTCGAAGGCCGTCAACCTGCCCGCCCTGTTCGGTGCCGCCCCGTTCGGCACCGTGTTCGCCGTCCCGCACCGGCACCTGCTGCTCGCCGTCCCGATCCGTGACGCGGACAGCCTGCAGGCGATCCAGACGCTCGCCGGCCTGCTCGTGCGGATCCTCGGCGACGAGGACGCCGGGCTGCCCGGTGGGCTCCTCAGCCCGCACCTGCTGTTCTCCCGCCACGACCAGGTGTCCACCGTCTCGTCGTTCGACCAGGAGACCGGCGAACTCCGCATCGAGGTCGACGAGCGGTTCCAAGAGGCCCTGGAGCAAGCCGTCGCCTGACGGGTCCCCGCCGGCCACCCCGGAGGTCTGCCCCACATCACGCTGTGGACGGCTGCCGATCTCCACAGGAACGCGTTCCCGGTGCGCGCTGCCGTTGCCCGAGTTGTAACTTTGCACGCAGCGCAAAATCTTCGGGAGTCCCGCACATGACACAGACCGCGACCGCACCCGCGGCCCCCACGACGACGTCGAACGTCGTGATGAACCACCGCCAGATCCTGCTCGTGATCTACGGCCTGATGGCCGGTATGTTCCTGGGCGCCCTCGACCAGACGATCGTGGGCACGGCGATCCGCACCATCGGCGACGACCTGCACGGTCTCGACCAGCAGGCGTGGGTCACCACCGGGTACCTCATCGCCTCGACGATCACGACGCCCATCTACGGCAAGCTGTCCGACCTCTTCGGTCGACGCCCGCTGTTCATCACGGCGATCGCGATCTTCATCCTCGGCTCGCTCGCCGCGTCGTTCTCGACGTCGATGCTCATGCTCGCCGGGTTCCGTGCCCTGCAGGGCCTCGGCGCGGGTGGCCTGATGTCCCTGCCGCTCGCGATCATGGGCGACATGCTCGCGCCGCGTGAGCGCGCCAAGTACCAGGGCTACTTCCTGGCCGTCTTCGGCATCTCGTCCGTCATCGGCCCGCTCGTCGGCGGTGTCTTCGCCGGCGCGAACGAGCTCCTCTTCATCTCCGGATGGCGCTGGGTCTTCCTGATCAACGTCCCGATCGGCATCATCGCGCTGTTCATGGTGCTGACCTTCCTGCACCTGCCGAAGTACGGCGAGCGCCGCAAGCCCCGCATCGACTGGTGGGGGGCGTCCCTCGTCATCGTGACGCTCGTGCCGCTGCTCCTCATCGCCGAGCAGGGTCGTGAGTGGGGTTGGGGCTCCCCCGGTGCCCTGGCCTGCTACGGGGTGGGTGCGCTCGGGCTGATCGCGTTCGTCATCGTCGAGCGGGCGATGGGCGACGACGCGATCCTGCCGCTGAAGCTCTTCAGCTCGCACGTGTTCTCGATGGCGGCCGTGCTGTCGGTGCTCATCGGCTTCGGCATGTTCGGCGCGATGCTGACCATCCCGCTGTACCTGCAGATCGTCAAGGGCGTGACGCCGACCGAGTCCGGGTTCGCGATGCTCCCGATGGTCCTCGGCCTGATGATCTCGTCGATCGCATCCGGTCAGATCGTGTCCCGCACCGGCAAGTACCGGATCTTCCCGGTCACCGGTACGGCCTTCACCGCCGTCGGCTACACGGTCCTGACGTTCCTGACCGCGGACCGGCCGCTCTGGTTCCTGATGACCGGCATGTTCCTCATCGGTCTCGGGCTCGGTCAGCTCATGCAGACGCTGACCCTCGCCGCGCAGAACTCCGTCTCCCCGCGGGACATCGGCGTCGCCACCAGTGCCGCCACGTTCTTCCGTCAGATCGGCGGCACGATGGGCACCGCGGTGCTGCTGTCGGTGCTGTTCAGCCTGATGCCGACGAACATCACCGGTGCGCTGCAGAACGAGTCCGACCTGAAGAGCGCCCTGAACGCCGCCCTGAACCCCGCGGTGGCGAACGCCGAGGCGAACAAGGGCGTGATGAACCAGATCTGGGACCCGATCGTCACCCCGATCAAGAAGAACGTCCAGGACGGCCTCGACCAGGGCGCCGTGCAGGCGAAGCAGGCAGCCGACCAGGCCGTGACGAAGCAGGTGACCGCCGCCGTGCAGCAGCAGGTCGACGCGGGCACGATCCCCGCCGCGGCCGCCGAGACGGTCATCGCCCAGCAGGTCGCCGACGCGAAGGGCGACGCCGAGCAGAAGGCGCTGGAGACCGCGGCCGCCAAGGTCGGCGCGGACGTCGTCGACGGCACACTTCAGGTCGACTACTCCAACGCCTCGCAGCGCAGCAACATCGTCGACACGGTCGCGCCGAAGCTCGTCGACCAGCTCCGTGACGGCAAGGGCGGCACCTCGACGAGCACGTCGTCCACCAACGACACGTCGTTCCTCAACGGTTCCGACAAGCGTCTGAGCCGTCCGTTCCTGGTCGGGTTCAGCGACTCGGCGGTCACGGTCTACTGGGTCGGCCTCGCGGTCATCCTGCTGGCCTTCGTGCTGACCTGGTTCTTCAAGGTGCCGCCGCTCCGCAAGACCTCGGCGCTGCAGGAGCAGGCCGATGCCGCGCGGAAGACTGCCGATGACGACCGTCTGACCGTCGACGCCCAGCAGGCGGCGGCCGGCTCCGGCTCGCTCGTCTCGCCGGACACCGGGTCGATGTCGATCGTGCCGACCTCGCCGGACGTGCCCGCGCAGCCGCGCTCGGCCCGCTCGGCCGGTGGCTCGCCGGTCTCGGTCCTGCCGACGACCACGAGTGCGACGTCGACCACCACTGTGACGTCGACGGACGACACCCGGGCACCCCTGCCCCACGCGTCCACCCACGGAGCGCACTCGTCGTCGACACCGGTGGACGAGCCTCCCGCGGCGACCGGTGCGATCCGGACGCAGCACGGCGCCCACGCCGCCGGCGACACCGAATCGCCGGCCGACGAGCACCCGCACGGTCGGCACACGGCCGGCTAGCCCCTCGTGACACGCAACGTGGGCGGTTGCACGCAGCGGTACTCCGCGGTGTGCAGCCGCCCACGTTGCGTGTCGCGGGAGGTGTCCGGCGTAGCGTCCGGAGGATGAGTCTCGAAGTCCGCAACGACACCGACCAGAACCAGTACTCCCTCGTCGAGGACGGCACCGTCATCGGCCTCGCCGCCTACGAGGTCGACGGCGACGCGATCCACTTCGTGCACACCGAGGTCGACCCGGAACACCGGGGCGGCGGGCACGCCTCGATCCTCGTCGAGCACGCCCTGGACGACGTGCGGGCGAACTCGGACCGCCGGGTCGTCGCCGAGTGCAGCTACGTCGCAGCGTGGCTGGACCGGCACCCGGACCACCAGGACCTGCTCACGCGCTGAGCAGCGTCGGCAGCGAGCCCGACGGCCTCCGCCGGCAGCGCGCCCGTCGGCCTCCGCCGGCAGTGCGCCCGACGGCCTCCGCCGACAGTGCGCCCGTCGGGTCGCGCGACGCCTCAGTACGAGCGGTCGTGCGTGCCGGCCCGGTGCGCGCCGCTGCCGGCCCGCGCCGACGGCACCCGGATGAGCACGGTGCCGCTGAGCAGGTCGTGGTCGTCGCGTGACGGCGTCGGAGCCTCTCGCGGGAGGCGCGACTGCCGCTCGTACTCGGCCTGCGTCTCGTGTCGGGTCGGCGCGAACACCTCGTCCATCATCGACACGACGCCACCGGATCCGCCCCCGCGTGTGGACTTGTTCGACAGGTCGATCCAGCCCACGCGGTCGGCGATCCACATCACGACGACCGCAGCGGCCACCGCCCCCAGGAAGATCAACCAGTTCACGGCAGCGACGTTACGTGGCCGTCCGGCGGAGGACATCCGCCGCGCGGCTGATCCTCGTGATCCGCACGGACGGCACCGCACTGCCCGCACCGAGATTCGCGCCCAGCGACACCGCGCGCCTCCTCGCGCCCGAGCCCTGTCGCCCAGCGCGAAACTCGGCGGGCGCAGGCACCCGCGGCCCAGCGCTCAGGGCACCCGCTCGAGCCACTCCCGCGTCGCGAACTTCGTGTCGACGAGCTCCTGCGCCTTCTGCCGCTCGGCGTCCGTCACGTGCCCCTCGGTCGCGCCGTACAGCCTCGTGAACGTGCCGACGAGCCGGTCGATGATCTCCGCCCGGCTCAGCCCGGTCTGCGACCGCAGCGGGTCGACCCGCTTCGCAGCGCTCGTCGTCCCCTTGTCGCTCATCTTCTCGCGGCCGATCCGGAGGACCTCGACCATCTTCTCGCCGTCCATGTCGTAGCTCATGGTGGCGTGGTGCAGCAGCGACCCGGTGCCCAGGCGCTTCTGCGCGGCGCCGCCGATCTTGCCCTTGGTCGAGGTGATGTCGTTGAGCGGCTGGTAGTACGCATCGATGCCGAGGGACTTCAGCGCCTCGATCACCCACTCGTCCAGGTACGCGTACGAGTCGGCGAACGTCATGCCCTGCACGAGTTCGGTCGGCACGTACAGCGAGTACGAGATGATCGCGCCGGCGTCCATGAACATCGCGCCGCCGCCGGAGATGCGGCGGACGACCTGCACGCCGTACTTCTCGGCACCGGCCGGGTCGACCTCGTTCTTCAGCGACTGGAACGACCCGATCACGACGGCCGGCTGGTCCCACTCCCAGATCCGCAGGGTCGGCCCGCGGCGTCCGGCCCCGACCTCTTCGGTGAGGACCTGGTCGAGCGCCAGGTGCTCGTTCGGGCTGATCGGCCCCTCGTGAATCACCTGCCACTCGTAGTCCCGCCACGACGAGGCCCGCGACAGCGCGCGGCGGACCGCGACCCCGACGGACTCGGGCGTGAAGCCGAGCAGGACGGCGTCCTCGGGCAGTGCGTGCCGGACGGCGGCGGCGATGCCGGCCGCGTCGGTGTCGGCGCGCAGGCCGTCGACGGCCTGGTCGATCAGCGGCAGCGCGTCGTCGGGCTCGAGGAAGAAGTCACCGGCCAGGCGGAACTGGTCGATCTTGCCGTCGACGACCTCCAGGTCGACGACGACCAGCTTGCCTCCGGGGACCTTGTACTCACCGTGCATGCCGCCACCCTATTCCGGGAGGCCCGTGGCGGGCCCGACACGTGCCTCCCGTCCGCCGTCCGCGACCGTGCTCAGTGCCGCGGGACGGCCCGGTCGAGCCACGCGACGAGGTCGGCGACCACCTCGTCCCGGTTCGTCTCCTTGTAGACCTCGTGCCGCGCCCCGTCGTAGACCTGCACGGTGACGTCGGAGAGCCGCCCACGCCGCCGGTACGCGCGGGCGAGCAGCTCGACCGAGCGGGGCCCGCCGAGGGAGTCGTCCGAGCCGACCTGCAGCAGCACCGGCAGGTCGTTCGGGATCCGTCGGCGCGGCAGACCGAGCAACCGCAGGGTGTCGGGCAGCCCGAACAGGCCGATGACGTCCGCCTCGACGACCAGCGGGTCGAGCCCGATCGCCTCGATGACGGCGCGGTCACGGGTGAGCCACTCGTGCTTCGTCGGACCGGAGGCCGCGTGCCGCCGGTTGAGGTCACCGCCGTTCATCAGCCCCGGGACACGGAGCGCACTGCCCGACAGGACCACGCCGGCGTACTGCTCGGACGAGGTGTTCACGATCCGCTGCGCCATCAGGGAGCCCCACGAGTGGCCGAGCAGCACGACGGGCAGGCCAGGGTCGTCGGCCTTCGCGACCGCGGTCATCTGTTCGACGGCGGCGATCGCGGCCCGGAGCCCGCCCGGACCCAGGCGACCGAGCTTGGTGTGGTCGCCGTCCCACTGCGCAAGGCCGGTGCGGCCGTGCCCGCGGTGGTCGTTGACGTGGACGGTCCACCCGGCGCGGACCAGGTCCTGCGCGAGCGGCTCGTACCGGAGGCCGTGCTCCCCGACCCCGTGTGCGATCTGCACGACGCCCCGCGGCTTGCCGGCACGCCAGGTCGAGTAGACGATCTCGACACCGTGGGCGTCGACGAACGAGGAGTCGCCGCGGGCGGCGGAGAACGTGGGCACGGCAGCATCCTGGCAGACCCCGGACCTGTTCACCCGGCGTTCACCCGGGGTCGCCTCCCCGGGGCATAGCGTCTCGCGCATGGACGTCCTCGTCACAGTCGTGTTGGTGATCGTGGTGGCCCTCGTGTTCGACTTCACGAACGGGTTCCACGACACCGCGAACGCCATGGCCACCTCGGTGGCCACGGGTGCACTCAAGCCCCGCACCGCCGTCATCATCTCCGCCGTGCTCAACCTGGTCGGTGCGTTCCTGTCCACCGAGGTGGCGAAGACCGTCTCGCAGGGGATCATCCGCGAGGGTCAGGACGGCATCCACATCTCGCCGACGATGATCTTCGCGGGACTGGTCGGGGCGGTGCTCTGGAACCTGGCGACCTGGTACTTCGGGCTGCCGTCGTCGTCCACGCACGCGCTGTTCGGCGGCCTGATCGGGGCGTCGATCATCGGGGCCGGGCTGAACTCGGTCGACTGGACCACGGTGGTGTCGAAGGTCGTGCTGCCGGCGCTGCTCTCCCCCGTCATCGCGGGCGTGATCGCCCTCGTCGCGACGTACTTCGCCTACCGACTGACCAAGAACGCAACCACGCACGGTGCCGCGACGGGCTTCCGGCACGGGCAGACGATCTCCGCGTCGCTGGTGTCCCTGGCGCACGGCACGAACGACGCGCAGAAGACGATGGGTGTCATCACGCTGACCCTGATCGCCGCGGGCTACCAGGGCGCCGGTACCGGTCCGGAGCTCTGGGTGATCCTGGCCTGCGGTCTCGCGATCGCCCTGGGCACCTACATGGGCGGCTGGCGCATCATGCAGACCGTCGGCAAGAAGATCTCGGACGTGCAGTCGCCCCAGGGCTTCGCGGCGGAGACCAGCTCGGCCGCGACGATCCTGGTCTCCTCGCACCTGGGCTTCGCGCTGTCGACCACGCACGTGACGAGCGGGTCGGTCATCGGGTCGGGCCTCGGCAAGAAGCTGGCGGACGTCCACTGGGGCGTCGTCGGCAAGATCGTCATCGCGTGGGTCATCACGCTGCCGTCGGCCGCGGTCGTCGGCGGACTCGCGACGTGGCTGGCCTCGACCTCGTCGATCGGCCTGGTCGTCGTGGCACTGCTGGCACTCGCCGGCGGACTCACCTTCTACGTCCTCGCCCGGCGCAAGCCGATCAGCGCGGACGACGTCCACGAGGGCACCGCGGAGCGCGAGCCCGTGGCCGCCGGGAACTGAGAGGGACACCGATGGACATCGACTTCACCGCCATCGGCACCGTCGCGGGGGTCGGCTTCGTCGCCGCCGTCGGCGTGGTGCTGCTCTACACGCTGGGGCTGCGGCTGCTCGGCACCGGTCAGCCCGCTGATGCCGCGGGCGAGAAGACGCAGTACTCCGAGGAGACGCAGCGGTCCGGCACGACGCCGCCGGTCGCGTACCTGGGCGCGGGCGTCTGCTTCGCGCTGTGCATCGCGGCGGTCCTCTACGGCATCTGGATGACGATCCCCCAGTTCCACTGACGCCGGCGTCCGGCGCCGCGTCCGGCGTCCGGCTCCACCCGCCGGGAGCCGCGCCTGGGATGATCGGCCGGTGACCCACCACCGCATCGAGACCACCTCCGACACCGCCGTCGACGTCCTGACGGCCGAGCGAGCGCCGGTGCTGACCGTCGAACCGGGCGACACCGTCACGGTCCACACCCTCAGCGCCGCCGGGTACACCGAACGGCTGTCGGAGCCGGGAGCCGAGGCACCGACGCTCATCGCCTCCCGCCGCGGCCACTGCCTGCTCGGGCCGATCGCCGTCACCGGCGCCCGGCCCGGGCAGGTGCTCGCGGTCCGGTTCGACGAGCTGGTGCCGGACGACTGGGGCTACACCGGCTCGGGCGGCGTGGACACCCCGCTGAACCGTGCCCTCGGTCTGGCCGACCCGTCCACGCGGGGCCCGCTGCTCTGGGACGTCGACCCGACCGCGGGCACGGCGCACAACCAGCTCGGGCTCGGTGTGCGGACCGCTCCGTTCCTGGGCTTGGTCGGACTGCCGCCTCAGGCGATGGGTGAGCACTCGACGATCCCCCCGCGGCCGCTCGGCGGCGGCAACATCGACTGCCGCGAGCTCGTCGCCGGGGCCACCCTGTACCTGCCGGTCACCGTCCCGGAGGCGCTGCTCTCGGTCGGTGACGGTCACGCGGCCCAGGGCGACGGCGAGGTCTCCGGCACCGCCGTCGAGTGCGGCATGACGACCACCATGACGCTGACCCTGCTCGACGAGGCCCCGGTCGACGGCATCCACGCCGACACCCCGGCGGGACGCATCACGTTCGGGTTCGACGCCGACCTCAACGCGGCGACGACGACGGCGCTCGACCGGATGGTCGACTGGATCGCCGGCACGTACGGCCTCACGCGCGGCGAGGCGCTCGGCATGGCGAGCGTCGCCGTCAGCATGCGGGTCACCCAGGTCGCGAACCGCACCTGGGGTGTGCACGCGCTCCTCCCGCACGACGCGATCCTGACGCGGGCGGCGGGCTGACGCGGGCGGCCAGCTGACGCAGACGGTCGGCTGACGGACGGGAGGCCCGGCGGACGTGAGCGGGTCTGCTCACGTCCGCCGGGCCTCCCGTCCGGACCCGCGTCGCGCGGGTTCCCGGTCAGTGCGCGGAGTACCCGCCGTCGACCAGGTGGTAGCTGCCGCTGATGAACGACGCCTGGTCGCTGAGCAGGAACAGGACGAGCGCGGCGACCTCGGCGTCGGTGCCGAGGCGTCCGGCGGCGTGCTGCGCCTCGAGGCCGGCGAGTTCGTCGCCGCTCAGCGACGAGCGGACCAGCGGGGTGTCGATGAAGCCCGGGCCGACGGCGTTCGTGCGGACGCCCTTCGCCGTGTACTCGAGCGCGGCGACCTTGGTCAGGCCGACGAGGGCGTGCTTCGACGCGACGTAGGCGGCGTTGTTGGCGAGGCCGACCGAACCGAGGACCGACGACATGTTGACGATCGCGCCGCCACCGGCCGCGAGGATCGCCGGGATCTCGTAGCGCAGGCCGTAGAAGACGCCGTCGAGGTCGACGGCGCGGACGCGGTCCCAGGCTGCGACGTCGTACTCGCCGATCGGCTGGGGTGCCGCGCCGATGCCGGCGTTGTTGACGGCCAGGTGCAGGGCGCCGTAGGTGTCGACGGCGAACTGGACGGCACGCTCGTTGTCCGCGGCGATCGACGAGTTCGCGGAGACGGCGGCCGCGGTGCCACCGGCCTGCTCGATCTCGGCGACGACGCGCTCGGCGGCCTCCTGCTTGATGTCCGTGACGACGACGGAGGCTCCCGCTGCCGCGAGCTCCTTCGCGATCGACTCACCGATGCCGCTGCCACCACCGGTGACGATGGCGACCTTGCCCTCGAACCCGTTCATCTGTCCTGCTCCTCCCGTGCCTTCCGGCCCGTGTCGATTGGGCAACACCTGTTGCCCAGGCTCCCACTCTACGCCCGTCGGCCGGGGGTTCGTCGGGCGGCCTGTGGACGGTTCGCTGCACGATCGGGCTGAACCGGTTCGTTCGCTGAACTAATGAGCTAGGCTAACGACTCGTGACCGTCACCGACCCGCTCCCCACCGCCGCGCGTCGTCGCCCCTCGCCGGACCCCTCGCTCGCCAGCGACGTCCGGATCGCCGTGAACCGGCTGTCCCGGACCCTGCGCGCACAGAAGGCCGACACGACCGTCAGCGACGCCCAGTTCTCCGCCCTCGCCCTGCTGCACCGCGAAGGCGCGATGAGCCTCGCCGACCTCAGCCGCCGCGAGGGCGTCACCCCACCGTCGATGACCAAGACCGTCACGGCCCTCCTCGACCGCGGCCTGCTCACGAAGGACGGCCACGGCGACGACCGCCGTAAGGTCCTGCTCTGCCCGACCGCCGAGGGCGACGACCTGGTCACCGAGACCCGGCAGCGTCGTGACGGATGGCTCACCCCGCGCCTCGCGGCGCTCAGCCCGGCGGAGCGGAAGACCCTCACCGCCGCCACCGACATCCTCCGGAGGCTCGCCGCCCAGTGAGTGCCATGTTCCGGTCCCTCTCGGGACGCAACTACCGCATCTGGTTCGCCGGTGCCCTCGTGTCGAACATCGGCACGTGGATGCAGCGCACCGCCCAGGACTGGCTCGTCCTCACCCAGCTGACCCATGACGACGCCGTCGCCGTCGGGGTCACCATGGCGCTGCAGTTCGGGCCCCAGCTGGTCCTGCTCCCCTGGACCGGGCTGGTCGCCGACCGCTTCGACCGACGCCGGATGCTCATGCTGACGCAGGGGCTGATGGGGCTGCTCGGCCTCGGGCTCGCCGTCATGGTGCTCACCGACACCGCGACGCTCTGGTCCCTCTACGGGTTCGCGCTCGCACTCGGGGTCGTCGCCGCGTTCGACACCCCGGTGCGCCAGGCCTTCGTGTCCGACGTCGTCACCGGCGAGCAGGTCTCGAACGCCGTCGCACTGAACTCGGCGTCGTTCAACGCGGCCCGGCTCATCGGCCCCGCCGTCGCCGGTGTGCTCATCGCGGCGATCGGCTCCGGGTGGGTGTTCGTCATCAACGCCGGGTCGTTCCTGGCCGTCCTCATCGCGCTGCGGTTCGTCGACCCGGCGCAGCTCGCCGACCGGGCACGGGCCCCACGCGGCAAGGGGCAGCTCATCGCGGGCTTCCGGTACGTCCGCACCAGACCGGACATCATCGTGGTGCTCTGCATGATCTTCGTCGTCGGGACCTTCGGCGTGAACTTCGCGATCTTCACCTCGACGATGGCGCGTGTGGAGTTCCACCGCGGCGCCGGCGAGTTCGGCCTGCTCAACTCGGTGATGGCGGTCGGATCGGTGCTCGGCGCCCTGCTGTCGGCGCGGCGCGAGGTCCCCCGGATGCGCACGCTGACCATCGCGGCGGGCGGGTTCGGACTCGCCTGCACCGCCGCGGCCTTCGCGCCGACGTACTGGACGTTCGCGATCCTGCTCGCCTTCCTCGGGCTCGCGTCGCTGACCTTCATGACCACGGCGAACGCCCTCGTGCAGACCACCACCGAGCCGGCGATGCGCGGCCGGGTGATGGCCCTCTACATGGCGGTCTTCGCCGGCGGCACCCCGCTCGGTGCCCCGATCGTCGGCGCGGTCGCCGATGCCTGGGGTCCGCGGTGGGCGATCGGGGTCGGCGCGCTGTCGGGCTTCGTCGCGCTGGCGATCGCGCTCGTCTGGCTCGTCCGGTTCCAGCACGTCCGGCTGCGCTACGACGCGGACAACCGCCTGCACCTGGCGGTGACCCGATCACTGCCCGTCGTCGTGCCGGCACCGGGCTCCCGGGCCGCTCGGGCAGCCGTCCGGCGGGACCTGCAGCACGACGAGGCCGTGGTGGAACGGTCGAGTCCGGTCTAGATCCCGCGGCCCGTGCCCGTGCGCGGGCCCGTGTCGCACGCGGCCCGTGTCAGTGCGCGGGCTCCGGTGCGGTGAACACCCGGCGGTCCAGGGCGGCAGTGATCGCCTCCGCGGCCGCGGCGAGCCGGGAGCCCGCCGTCCGGGCAGCGTCGACGGCGGTCTCCGGCGTCACCGTCTCGAGCTCGGCCCGGGCCGCGCCGAACGCCCGGACCTCGTCCGCCAGGTGCACGCCGACCAGGTCGTCGAGACACCCCTCACTGCGACGGGCCAGGAACAGCAGCGATCGGGGACTGTGCTCGTCGAGCAGGAGGAACGCGGCCGCGTCCGCCGAGGTGCTGCCGTGTCGGAACTCCCGGTGGAACGCCTCCCCCGCCCCGCAGGCACGGAGCGCGGTCGCCCACGACGTCACCGAGCCCGGGTCGAGCAGGTCCGAGGCGAGCATCCGTGCGGTCACGGTCAAGCGGGCCAGGGAACGGCCGAGTGTGAAGAACTCCCACACCTCGTCGCGGCTGACGTCCCCGTCGACCACGCCGACGGCCAGGGCGCTGCGCTCGCGGACCCAGCCGAGGAACTCGTGCGCCTTCTCGCCGACGATCTTCCGCGGCAGCCGGGAGCGCGTCGTGTTGAGGCAGTCCCAGAGTTCGGTGGACACGACGTCCCGTGCCCGACGGGCGTCGTCCCGTGCGACGGCGACGGCCGCGGCGATCGATGCCGGTTCGTGGCGGTCGAGGGCCAGGGCGTCGAGGGTCGCCGACGGACTGAGGTCGGCATCCGGCAGCACCGCCGCCCCGACCACGGTCCGGAGGTCACGGCCGAGACCCGGGTCGTCCGCCGAGGGGTCCCGCCGTGCCAGGTGCACGTCGAGCAGGCGCGCGACGACGTCCGTCCGCTCGACCGCGCCCCCGACACTGTGGACGCTCCTGGCGAGTCGGTTCAGCACGGCGACTCCTGCATGCGGCGAACCTACTGAGGGCTCGTTGCCGGGGTGTTTCCGAGCCGCGTCACCGGTGTTGCGGCGGTCCGCGACGATGAGCGGAAGTCAGTCCTGTGGCCGTTCGGGGGACGCCGCCTGGCCGCACCCTGGACGCTGAGCGTGCAAGTCATCACGCTCGCTAGACAAACTAACTAGAGCGTCTAGCATTGTCCGTATGACTTCCGAGGTGACGACAGCAGCCCCGGGGTTCTGGTACGGCGAGGACTCCCGGGTCGACGCAGTGGACGTGTTGAACGCCCTGCGTCGGTACCGCACTGCCGAGAGTTCTGCCCAGCGTCGCGTGCGTGAGGAACTCGGGATCGGTGAGAACGCGTTGATGGCCCTGCGGGTGCTCGTCGACGCCGAGACCTCCGGCCGGACCGTCAATTCGAAGGAACTCGCGGAGCGCCTCGGCATCACCGCAGCGTCGACCTCGGCGCTCGTCGACCGGCTCGTCCGCTCCGGCCACGTCGAGCGGCACGCGGACCCGGGCGACCGACGCGGCGTCATCCTCACCGCGACCGGCAAGTCGATGCGTCGGGCCCTGGCCGTCATCGGTGACCTGGACTCCCGGGCCGTCGAGGTAGCCCAGCACCTGCCGCCCGAGGACATGGCCGTCGTCGTGGCGTTCCTGCAGCAGATGGCCGGCGCGGTCGACGACACCGACCTCGACGAGGACTGAGCCGGAGCGCGAACTCTCCGTCAGGCCGGCCGCCGAGGACCCCGGCGTACGCTGAGACGATGCGCGAGCCCGAGGACGACATGCCCGCGGCCGAGCTCGACGCCCGCGCCCGGGCCGATGCCGCGCTCCGGCGCATCCGTGACGGAGCGGATCCGACGCGGGAGGCCTTCGACCTCGCGAACACGCTGAACGACGAGTCGGTCAGCCGGTTCGCCCGGCGGCTGCGCGATCTGTTCCGCCGCGCCTGACCCGGCCCCGGACCGGACGGATCTCCGACCCCGTCGTCTCCCCCGACCTGTCGTCTCCCCGAACTCGTCGTCGCCGGTGCGGACCGTCTCCGGTCCGCACCGGCGCCGGTCAGAACGCGGTGCCGACCGCCGCGATGTCGTCGCCGCCGTGTCCGGCCGCGCTGGCTTCGGCGTAGACGCGTCCGAGGGCGTCGAGCAGCGTCGTGTCGACGTCCGCGCCCCGTGCCGCATCCGTGATGAGGCCGATGTCCTTGCGGAGGCCGTCGAGTGCGAACTGCGCCGGGTACTCCCCCGCGATCATCGCCGCACCCTTGGTGTGCGCGTAGGCCGAATCACTGGCCGAGCCGTCGATCGCGTCGAGGAACAGCTGCGGGTCGAGTCCGAGCGCGCGGGCGATGGCGAGCGACTGCCCGGTCGCAGCGGTGATCGACGCGATCCACGCGTTGGCGGCGAGCTTGAGCGCCGTGCCCTGCCCGACCTGGTCGCCCGCCCGGACGACCTTCGCGCTGACCGCGTCCAGCACCGGGCCGACGAGCGACACCGGCTCGTCCGCACCGGCGACGAGCATCGTGAGCTTGCCCTGCTCGGCCGGGGCCTTGGTGCCGAGCATCATCGCTTCGACCAGGGTGATGCCGTACTTCGCGGCGAGCTGGACGACGGTCTCGGTGCCGGCGACCCCGATCGTCGATGCCTGCACCCAGACGGCGTCCTCCGGAGCGTCGCCCGCGGCGTGCTCGAGGACGTCGACCACCGCGTCGGTGTCGAACAGGGTCAGCAGGACGACCTGCGCCCCGGACACCGCCTCGGCAGCGTCGGTGACGATCGTCGCACCGTGCTCGCCGAGCGGCCGGGCGCGGTCCGCGGTGCGGTTCCACACCGTGACGTCGTGCCCCGCTCGGAGCAGCGACTGTGCGACGCCTGCTCCCATCGCTCCGGTTCCCAACACCGACACGCGCACCGTGGTCTCCTCACCGCGTGACTCCCTGCCACGACGACGTCGACGCTACGCGGCTTCCCGGGACGCCGACGCAGCAGCGGACCACCTGTGGAGGGACGGCGGAGAACGCCCGTCAGTGCAGGAGACCCCGCGCGGCCAGCCACGGTTCGGGGTCGACCGGACGGCCACCCAGGATCACCTCGAAGTGCAGGTGCGGGCCGGTCGAGACCCCGGTGCTGCCGACCGCGCCGATGCGTTCCCCGACCCCGACCGTCTGACCGGGTCGGACGCCGATGACCGAGAGGTGGCCGTAGCGCGTCTCGGTGCCGTCCGGGTGCCGGAGCAGCACCTGGTTGCCGTAGCCGCCGAACACCCCGGCGGACTCGACGGTGCCGGACATCACGGCGACGACGGGTGTCCCGCTCGCGGCGGCGAAGTCCGTGCCCTGGTGACTCGTCGAACACGCGGCGCACCCGGCGACGTTCCGACCACCGAAGTTGCCGGCCGAGGGGATCGTGCCCGCGACCGGACGGGCAGCGGCGACGGTCGACCCGGGCGCCCGGGCGAGCAGCACCCCGTCAGTGGTCCGTCCGACCACGGTGAAGTCCGCGCGGGCCGTGGTGTCCGGGGCGGTCCCGTGCACCCGGAAGTCCTGGTTCGGCGGGCCCGGGGCGAGGGCCTCGACCGGGGCGGCGATCGCCGACCGAGGCGCGGTGTCGGTGACGACCAGGCAGGCCGCGAGGGCGATCGACGTCAGTGCGAGGCCACGACGGGCCCAGCAGTGCTGTCGGACGTCGTGCGCCGCGGCGACGATCGACGCCCGGACGAGTGAGACCGTCAGCGCGACCCCGGGCCGGAACCGGCGGTGCGGCCGGCTCGTCGGCCGGTGCGCGGCGCTCCCCGCCGACCGTCGCGGTGGACGGAGGCTGGAACGACGGGCGCCCGATCGGTGGGCCTGCGGTCGGCTGGCATCGGATCGGTGGGCCTGCGGCCGGCTGGCATCCGGTCGGCCGGCGTGCGGTCGGTGGGCGTCCGATCGACCGGTGTGCGATCGACGGGTGCCCGGGAGGGCCTCTGCGGTGCGACGGGCCCGACGGGACCCGTACTGCACCGGGATGGACGACGACACGTCGCCGGCTCAGCCGCGGACGACGCCGCTGGCGACGATCCGCTCGACCTCGATCGCGACGGCGTCGACGACCGCGCGGGTCACGGCGTCGACGACCGCTTCGACCAGGGGCAGCTGCTCCTGGCAGACGACGTGCTCACGGGCGAGGGAGGCGCGGAGGCTCGCGGGGATCCCGTCGATCATCTCGACCAGGTCCGCGGGGACGACGGCGAGCGGCGAGGCCGGGACGGAGGTCGCGGGACCGCGGACCGCGGCCACGTCGACACTGGGCACGGTCAGACCGGCCGGTGCGTCGAGACGGACTGCCGGCGTGGCCGAGGCCGACGGCGCGGTCGAGGCCGACGGAGCGATCGTGGTGGGCGCGGCGGTCCGGGCGGACGCGGCGGTCCGGGCGGACGCGGCGGTCCGGGCGGACGCGGCGGTCGGGGCAGACGCGGCAGCGCCGGACTGCGCACTGCGGCGGGCGATCGCGTCGAAGAGGGGCGTGGAGGACATGACGGGCCTTTCCCTGGCGGATTCGGGCGACCCGTCGATGCTGATCCCGACGAGCCGGATCGAGCATAGTATGCGTATTTCACATATGCAATAGTGCGCGTCAGTCGGGTAGCGCGTCCCCACGGTCGTCGTGGTGCAGCATCCGCTTGACCCGTTCCACGATCGTCGTCGGCGGCTCGTTGTAGACGCCGGCCGGCTCCTGACCGCTGAGGGCCTGGATCGCCGCCGTCACCGCGTCCGTCGCCTGACGCCGCGCACGGCCCGAGCTCGCAGCGCCGAAGCCGGACAGGTCCATCGGCTCGCCGAACTCGATCCGCACCCGGGCCAGCCGGGGCATCCGCGACCCGACGGGCTGCACGTGCTCGGTGCCGGTGAGGGCGACGGGGACCACCGGCGCCCCGCTCGTCAGGGCGAGCCACGCCAGCCCGGTCCGGCCCCTGTAGAGCCGACCGTCGAGCGACCGGGTGCCCTCGGGGTAGATCGCGAAGGCCTCACCCGCCTCGAGTCGTGCGAGCCCGAGGTCCAGGGCCTGTTGCGCGGCGGCTCCGGCACCCCGCTCGACGCCGATCGCACCGATGCCGGAGAAGAACGCGCGCGACAGTGCACCGCGGAAGCCCGTGCCGGTGAAGTACTCCTGCTTCGCGAGGAACGACACCTTGCGCGGCGCCAGGAGCGTGATCGTCGGGGAGTCGATGAAGGACCGGTGGTTGCTCGCCAGGATCACCGGACCGCGCTTCGGGACGTTCTTCCGACCGACCACCTCGGGCCGCCACAGCAGTCGTGCGAGCGGCGCCACCACGGCGCGCCCGAGCACGGTGGCGGGCTTCGTCGAACGGGACACACGGCCTCCTGGTGGGCGGGAGGTACCGAGTGTAATGACGGGCCCGGGGGCGACATGCCCCGAGCGGCATGGGTCAGACGGCGGCCGCCACGACCGTGAGTACGGCCCGCCCGTAGGACTCGAGCTTCGCCGCACCGACGCCCGAGATCTCCGACAGCTCGTCGAGGTCGGCGGGCTTCACCGCGGCGATCCCACGCAGGGTGGCGTCGTTGAACACCACGTACGCGGGGACCCCCTGCTCCCGCGCCTGCCCGGCACGCCACTGCCGCAGCGACTCGAACAGCGGCATCGCCTCCTGCGGCATGTCCGACACCACCGCGGTGCGACGGCTCCGACCGGCACGCGGGGTCTTCACGGGGTCGCGGCGCATCCGGACCTCGACCCGGCCGGCCAGCACCTCGGCGCTCGTCGGACTGAGGACGAGCGTGCCGTACCCGTCGCCGGACACCGCGACGTACCCCTGCGCCAGCAGCTGTCGGGCCACGGCCTTCCAGTCGGCGTCGGACAGGTCCTGCCCGATGCCGAACGTGGCGAGGGAGTCGTGCCCGAGTTCGGTCACTCGGGGCGACTGCTTGCCGGTGAGGATGTCGACCAGGTGTGCGACGCCGTAGCGCTGGCCACGCTCGCGGTCGAGCCGCACGATGGTGGAGAGCAGCTTCTGCGCGGGCACCGTGCCGTCCCAGGACTCCGGCGGCGCCAGGCACGTGTCGCAGTTGCCGCACGCCGACGACTCCTGCCCGAAGTACGCGAGCAGGCGCACCCGGCGGCACTCGATCGTCTCGCACAGGGCGAGCATGGCGTCGAGGTGCGCGCTGAGCTGCCGTCGGTGCGCGGCGTCCCCCTCGGACTGGTCGATCATGCGGCGCTGCTGCACGACGTCGTTCAGGCCGTAGGCGAGCCACGCGGTGGAGGGCAGCCCGTCACGCCCGGCACGCCCGGTCTCCTGGTAGTAGCCCTCGACCGACTTCGGCATGTCGAGGTGCGCGACGAAGCGGACGTCGGGCTTGTCGATGCCCATGCCGAACGCGATGGTGGCGACCATGACGATGCCGTCCTCACGGAGGAACTGGGCCTGGTTCCGCTCGCGCACGCGGGCGTCGAGACCCGCGTGGTACGGCAGCGCGGCGATGCCCTGCTGCACGAGGGCCGCCGCGGTGCGTTCGACCGAGTTGCGGGACAGGCAGTAGACGATGCCGGCGTCCCCGCTGTGTTCGGTGCGGATGAACGTCAGCAGCTGCTGCATCGCGCCGGTCTTCGGCTCGATCCGGTACTGGATGTTCGGCCGGTCGAAGTCGGCAACGAAGTGCGCGGCGTCGTCGAGCCCGAGCCGGGCCGAGATCTCGCGGTGGGTCTGCGGCGTCGCGGTGGCCGTCAGCGCGATGCGGGGGACGTCCGGCCAGCGTTCGTGGAGCACGCTGAGCTCGAGGTAGTCCGGGCGGAAGTCGTGCCCCCACTGCGCTACACAGTGCGCTTCGTCGATCGCGAAGAGCGCGATCCGGGCCCGGTCGAGCAGGGAGCGCGTGGACTCGATCTTCAGACGTTCGGGTGCCAGGTAGAGCATGTCGACCTGGCCGGTGACGATGTCCCGCTCGACCCGGGCGCGCTCGTCCGGTCCCTGCGTGGAGTTGAGGAACGCGGCTCGCACACCGTTGGCGGCGAGGGCGTCGACCTGGTCCTGCATGAGGGCGATCAGCGGGGAGACGACCACCCCGATGCCGTCGCGGACGAGCGAGGGCACCTGGTAGCAGAGCGACTTGCCGCCGCCGGTCGGCATGAGGACGAGGGCGTCGCCGCCGGCGACCACGCGGTCGATGATCTGGGCCTGTTCACCGCGGAAGGCGTCGTAGCCCCAGACCCGCTGCAGCACGTCGAGCGCAGCGGACCGGGGCCCAGCTGCCTCGGTTCCGGGCGCAGCGACACCACTCGAACTCATGCGACGAGCCTACGGCCGCGTGCCGACACCACCGGACTTGTCCACAGCCGACGCCGCCGGCCCGCCCGCACCCGACCCGACCAGCACCGGGTCGCCGGAGGCGCCCGTCTCGGAGGCGCCCGTCTCGTCACCGCGTGTGGGGGCGCCAGACCAGCCCGCGCCTCCCGGCCGGAGCCACTGCCGGCCACCCGCCCAGAGCGGCGGCTGCCCACGGAACCGCGGCGCCTCCTGCCCGGGGAACCGGCGGTCGAGCTTCCGCCACCACGCCGTCAGCTCGACGAGTGCCCAGTAGAGCAGCGAGGTGCCGAGCGTCACGACGAACCCCTGCCAGCTGCCCTGCGACCCCTCGCCGGTCAGGTCGACCTGGGACCAGCCCGGGGCCTGCAGCACGAAGATCATGATGTTGTTGAGCGCGTGCTGCAGGACCGTGGCCTCGAGCCCGCCGGTCCGCAGCACGATGACCGCCGCCACCAGCCCGAACGAACCGACGTCCAGGATGCCCCAGATGTTGTAGCCGTTCGGCACGTGCAGGACGGCGAACAGCACGGTCGACACCGCGACCGCGACGACGGCGCCGACCGCACGGAGCGGGATCCACGAGCCGATCGTCTGCATCAGGAAGCCGCGGAAGACGTACTCCTCGGCCGCGGCCTGGAACGGCACCAGCAGGACCACCAGCAGGATCGTCAGGGTCAGCGTCCGCAGGGTCACGGTCGACTGCCCGAGTTCCGCGGTGTTCCAGTGCAGGCCGCCGTCGGTCGCGACGTACCCGGCGCCCTGGAACAGGAACATCACGACCGCGAGCACCAGGAGCGGCAGCAGGCACCAGCCGAGCCAGCCCCAGCGGACCCGGGTCCGGACCGACGACAGCAGCCCGTAGGGGCCGAGCCCGGCGATCTTCGTGGACAGCATGATCGCCGGCAGCAGCACCACGAGCGACACGAGCGTCAGCGACAGGATGAGCGGGTCGGTCGGGTCGAGCGCGCCAGACGAGAGCTTCTCCGTCAGGTCCGTGAGCCCGGCTGGTCCGCGCTGCGCGCCGATCGGCACGAAGTACGCGATCGCGATGACGATCTGCGACGCCAGGTAGAAGCCGAGGAACACCGCCACGGCGACCAGTGGCCGCCACCACCGCCAGTTCGCATCGACACGGGGCAACCGGTGGTAGGGAACGCTCACGCCGTGCAGAGTACCGGTGCGGGCAGGATGGGGCCCGTGATCACCGTGCTGCTCGGCCTGGGCGGCGCCCTCGTCTACGGGGCCGCCGACTTCCTCGGCGGGCTGGCGTCCCGCCGGGTCCGCCCGGTGCGCGTCGCGGCCGTCGCGGCCCTGGTCGGCCTGGTCCCGCTGCTGGTCGGCTTCGCGGTCCTCGGCGGTCGGTTCTCCGAGCAGGCCGTCGTTGCCGGCGTGGTGGCGGGCCTGTCCGGCGCGGTCGGCGTCCTCCTGCTCTACGCGGCCCTCGCGATCGGGCCGATGAGCGTGCTGTCCCCGCTCACCGCCGTCTTCTCCGCGGTCGTCCCGGTCGTCGTCGCGCTCGTCCGCGGCATCGTGCTGTCGCCGCTCGGCGTGGTCGCGCTCGTGGTCGCGGTGGTCGCCGTGGTGCTCGTCGCCGCGGTCCCCGATCCGGGAGGCGCCCGCCTCACCCTCCGCGGGGTCGTCACCGCCGCGGTCGCCGGGTGCGGCTTCGGCGGGGTCGTGCTCGGGTACGACGCCTCGCCGCCCGACTCCGGCGTCGCGACCCTCCTGGTCGCCCGGACACTGCAGGTCGTGCTGCTCGGTGCGGCGGCCCTCGTCACCCTGCGGCTGGGTGGCCGGGTCGGCACACGGCCGGGAGGCACGCCGGCCGCCACGACGACGCCGGACGTCCGCCCCGTGGCCGGGCGGGTGCGGCCTGGGCGGGTGCGGCCCGGGCGGGCCCTGGTGCTCGTGGTGATCGGCTGCGGGGTGTTCGACGCGATGGCGAACGTGTTCATCCAGGCCGGCCTGCACTCGAGCGACGACCCGTCGACCCTGCCGGTGATCAGCGTCCTCAACGCGCTCTACCCGATCGGCACCGTGGTGCTCGCCGGCATCGTGCTGCGCGAACGGCTGACCGCACTGCAGACGACCGGGATCGTGCTCGCGTTCGCGGCGTCGGTCGGGCTCGCGGTGTCCTGACCGCCGGGGTCCACAGAGAGGTGCCTGACAGTCCTCCTGCGGATCGGCTCAGGACGCGGTGTCAGACCGGCGTCGGTGCGGGCCTCGGTCCCGTCGTCGGCGATGAGGCGTTTGCCGAGCGAGACCGTGTGGTCGTCGGCGTACCCGAGCGCCTCGTAGAAGGCGATGACCTGCTCGTTGCTGGCGCGGACCTGCAGGTTGACCTTGGGGCACCCGAGGTCGGTGAGCAGCCGCTCGAACTCGGCCATCAGGCGACGACCGAGTCCACTCCCCTGCCGGTCCGGCGACACCGCCAGGTAGTTGACCCAGCCCCGGTGCCCGTCGAAACCGGCCATGCCGGCGGCGACCACGGCCTCCCGGTCGGTCGCCACCAGGAAGAGCTCCGGCTGCACCGTGGCCTTCCGCGCGATGTCGCGGCGGGGGTCGTTCCACGGGCGGACCAGGCCGCACGACTCCCAGAGCGCGACGACGGCCTCGGTGTCGGTGGGGCGGAACGGACGGATCACGGTCTCCATCCGCACCACGGTAGCGAGGACGACGGCTGAGGATCGATCACCGATTCGGGACCGGGCTGTGGAAGACGCCCGCAGCGGGCCGTCGTCGTGGTCTGATAGACCTACTGCGCCGACCTCACCGATCCGGAGCCCCTGTGACCTCTCACGACACGATGCCGTCGCGGCGCGATGCCCGCGACGACGACGGCACCGAACGGCCCCGACGTCGGCGACCACGGCAGACGGTCGGGGGCGCGCTCGTCGCCCTGCTGGCCGAACTCCTCATCATCGCGGGTGCCGGCACCGGTCTGTACGTCGTGTGGACCGCCTGGTGGACCGACGTCGTCGCCGTGAACGAGCAGTCGAAGCTCGTGCAGACGCTCGACCAGCCGGAGCCGAAGAAGATCGTCGGCACCGAGCGCCGTGACGCCGCTCCCGTCCTGAGCGAACCGCCGGGGCTGTCGACGGTGTTCGGGACGATGCAGATCCCGCGCTTCGGGTCGGACTACAACCGTCCCATCGGCGAGGGCACCGACCGCGAGAAGGTCCTCAACACCATCGGACTCGGCCACTACCAGGACACCGCGATGCCCGGCGCCGAGGGCAACTTCGCCGTCGCCGGCCACCGTGTCACGTACGGCAAGCCGCTCAACCAGATCGCCGACCTCAAGCCCGGCGACCCGATCGTGGTCCGTGTCACCGACGCCAAGACGAAGTTCGATGTCTGGTACGTCTACAAGGTCACCGACAGTCAGATCGTCACGCCCGACCACATCGAGACCATCGCCCCGGTCCCGAACAAACCCGGCGTGGCACCGTCCGCCGAGGACCGCTGGCTGACCCTGACCGCCTGCCACCCGATGTGGTCCGCCGCCCAGCGGTACATCGTGCACGCGAAGATGGACTACTGGATGCAGGCGTCCGACGGCACGCCGAAGGAACTGACGGAGGCCGCCAAGTGATCTTCCCCCTCGTCTGGCGCGTGCTGCCCGGACCCACCGCGCTGAAGGTGCTCGAGCTGCTCGTGCTGCTCGTCGCCATCGTGTTCGTGCTCTTCACGTGGGTGTTCCCGTGGATCGCGGCGGACATCCTGCCGCCGCCCGACGGCACCGTGGACTCGACGCCGCACCCTTGACGCCCCTGACACCAGGGTGCCGATGTGCCGTGTGACGACGGTCTGACCGCTCCCGCTGGTCAGACGGTCGTCGTCACGCGCGAACCGCCCTCGGGGGTCCGGCGCACCGCGATCCGCTCCGGGATCCGCTGCTTGAGTTCCTCGACGTGGCTGACGATGCCGACCTGGCGTCCGCCGGCGGTCAGGCGGGACAGCTGGCCGATGACGTCGTCGAGCGTCTCCGGGTCGAGCGTGCCGAAGCCCTCGTCGACGAACAGCGTGCCGAGGGACACCCCGCCGGCCTCGGCCTGCACGACGTCGGCGAGCCCGAGCGCCAAGCAGAGCGAGAACGTGAAGGTCTCGCCGCCGGACAGGCTGCGCGGGTCTCGCGTGCTGTCGGTCAGGTGGTCGCGGACGGCCAGCGCCAGGCCGGTCCGACGGGCCCGGGTGCCGGATTCCCGCTCGTCGGACGTCTCGAGGGTGAACCGGCCCGCGAGCATCGCCCGCAGCCGGTCGTTGGCCGCGGCGACGACGTCCTCGAAGCGGCGCATCAGCACGTAGGTGCCGAGGGTGATCCCGGTCGGGTTGACGTTCGTGTTCGCTGCCGCGATGTCGGCGAGGCGGACCACGGCCCGGCTCTCGGCGCTCGTGGTGTCGCGGGCGCGGACGGCTCGTGACAGTTCGGTGGCGCACTTCTCGGCCGCGATCGCCCGGTCGGCTGCGGCGGCAGCAGCCCGGGTCGCGTCGTCGAGGGCGGCGGCTGCGGCGTCGCGTGCAGCCTGCGCGGCGTCCCGGTCGAGGACGGCTGGCGCGTCGGCAGCGGCAGCGTCTTCGGCGGCAGCGGCCTCGTCCGCGTCCGCGGCGGCGGCGGCGACCACCGCGGGTTCGGCGAGCCCCGCCTCCACGACGGCCTGCTCACGGTCGGCCGCCGCGACGAGTGCCCGCAACCGGTCGGCATCGGCGCGCCCGAGCGCAGCCGTCCGGGCGGCGGTGACGTCCGTGAAGCCCTGGGCCTGCAGTGCGGCGTCGACCTCGGCCTTGCGGTCGGCGACGTCCCGCTCGGCGGCGGTCACCCGATCGTCGAGGTCGGCGACGGTGCGGAGGACGGCGACCAGGGCATCGACCCGGGTGATGACCTCGGCGAGGGTGGCACCGTCATCGGCGTCCCGGTCTGCCGCAGCCAGCGCCTCGGCACCCGCACCCGCAGTCCGGGCCTGCTCGACGACCGCACCGACCGTCCGCCGCGCGTCCTGGACCCGGGCCCGGTCCTCGTCGAGGCGGACCTGGTCCCCCTCGATCCGGTCAGCGAGCAGCCGGCTCCGGGTGACCAGCTCGGTGTGGTCGTCCTCGAGCGCACGGGTGGCGCGGTCGTGGGCCTGCAGCCGTCGTCCGTGTTCCTGCACCGCGGCAGCCGCGGCACGGGCAGCGGCCAGGCGTGCGTCGGCCTCGGCGCGCTGCCGGGCCACCGAGTCGTCGTCGTGCTCCCCGACCGCCTCGGTCAGCCGGACGAGTTCGGCCTGGGCGACGGCGTGGTCGGCCGTCGCGGCGGCGAGGGCCCGCTCGGCGTCGGCGCGTGCCACCGCGGCGGTGTCGATCTGCTCGGCGCTCGGGTGGTCGTCCTGCGGTCGTGCCACGGCGGGGTGCTCGACGGCGCCGCACACCGGGCAGGGGTCACCGGGGACGAGCGCGGCACCGAGCTCACCGGCGAGACCGGCGATGCGTCGGGCGCGCAGGTCGTTCTCGGTGGCGAGGGCGGCGGCGGCGTGGGCTGCGGCGGCCGTCACCGCGGCGGCTCGGTCCGACGTCCGCTCAGCGGCGACCCGACGCGCGGCGAGCAGATCCGCCAGCTCTCGGGCCGTCTCGACCGCGCGTTCGGCAGCGCCGGTGTCGGCGGCGGACTCGGCGGACCGCTCGGCGTCGAGGACGATCGCGGCACGCTCGTCCGGACGCGACGCGAGCGCGGTGGCGGCCTCGGCGAGCCGCGTCTGCGTCCGCTCGAGGTCGGATGTCGCCGACTGCACGGCGGCGGCACGCTGGTCGAGGGACTGCTCGAGGTCGACCAGGTGGCGGACCTCGGACCGGACCGCGGCGAGCCGGTCGGAGGTGTCCCACGGTGCGTGGTCGGTCACGTCGTGCCGGTCGCGGACGGCCGAGCGTTCCCCGACCAGGGCGGTCAGACGGTCCTCGGCAGCGGCGGCGCCGTCCGCGACGGCCACGACCACGGCGGCGTGGTCGGCGAGGCCCAGGGCGGTCCGGTGTCCGGCGATCGTCGGAGCGTCCGCCGCCAGCGCGTCCTGCCGGGCGAGCAGTCCGCGTCGCCGGTCGAGGGCGGCCAGCCGGGTGGTCACGTCGTGCAGGTGGGCGACGGCGTGCTCGGCGTCGGCACGGGCCCGGGTGCGGGCCTGCTCGAGTGCGGTGGCGCTCCCCCGCAGTCCCGCGACGACGTCCGGCGCGGTCGACTCGTCGGCGTCGTCGTCCCCGGACGCCTGCTGGAAGCGCCCGAGGGCGTCGCGCACCCGGGCGTCCGCGGCCTCGACCTCCGCCACGGCCGTCCGGCGTCGGGCAGCGAGCTCGTCCGCGGTCCGGTCGTAGATCGCGGTGCCGAACAGGGACTGCAGGAGCTTCCGGCGGTCCTCGCCCGGGGCGCGGAGGAACCGTTGGAACTCGCCCTGCGGCAGGACCACGGTCTGCAGGAACTGGTCGCGGTTCAGCCCGATGACCCGAGCGATCTCGATGCCGATCTCCGGCGCACGGTGCGAGATCGGTTCGCCGACCAGGTCGGACGGGTCGGCCAGGCGGACCAGTTGCGCCGAGGACTGCTGCCGGATCGTGCCGGTCCCCCGCTGCTTCGGGCGGTCGTACGGCGGGGTGCGACGGACCCGGTACACGCCGGCGCTCGTCTCGAACACCAGGTCGACGAACGGCTCGACCGCGGGGTCGGCGTGCTGGCTGTGCAGACGGTCGGTGCTGGCGTCGCTGCCCGCGAGGCCGCCGTACAGGGCGTAGACGACGGCGTCGATGATGGTCGACTTGCCCGATCCGGTCGGTCCTTCGAGCAGGAACACCCCGGAGGCGGCCAGGGACGCGAAGTCGATCGACACCAGGTCCGGGTAAGGTCCGACGGCCCGGAGCTCGAGGCGGTGCAGGTACATCAGCGTGCTCCCTGCTCGGCCAGGGCGGCGGCCGCGGACTCGTAGGCGTCGCGGAGGATCGCGAGTTCGACGTCGTCCGGGGCACCACCGGTGGCGTAGGTGACGAAGTCCGCGGCGACCTCCACCGGGTCGCTGGTCGCACTCACCGCGCGGGCGGCGGAGCGTTCCGGGGCGTCGGCGGGCTCGTGCGTGATCGCGAGTGCGTGCGGGAAGCGGTCCTTCACGCGGGCGTACAGCCGCTCGGGGTGCACGGTGTCGGTGACGGCGACGCGGACCCAGGCGTCGACGTGCTCGGCGAACACCCCGGACTCGATCTGCTCGATGGTGCCGCGGACGTCCACGAGGGGACGGGGCACCGGGGTCGGCAGGAGTTCGACGGTGACCGTGCCGCCCGCCGCCAGGTCGACGAGCGTCACGGACTTGGTGTGGTTCCGCTCGCCGAACGAGAACGCCAGTGGCGAGCCCGCGTACCGGATGCGGTCCCCGGCCCCGACCCGCTGCGGGCCGTGCAGGTGTCCGAGGGCGACGTAGTCGACGCCGTCGAAGGTGGACTCGGCGACACGGTCGACCCCGCCGACGCGGATGTCCTGCTCGCTGTCGCTGGCCAGGGCGCCCCCGACGAAGGCGTGCGCGACGACGACCGAGCGGGTGCCCGGACGGCCGGCCAGGTCGGCACGGACCCGGTCCATCGCGGCTCCGACGACGGCCTGGTGCGAGCGGGCGAGGGGTTCGTCCGGCACCGGCGCGAGCGCGTACCGGACCATGTCGGGCTGCAGGTAGGGCAGGCCGTACACGGCGACCGGACCGCCCCCGTCGTCGGCGTCGACGAGCACCGGTTCCGCCAGACGGGACGGCTCGGCGAAGATCCGGACGCGATCGCTCATCACCCCGGCGCCGAACCCGAGCCGGACCGCGGAGTCGTGGTTGCCCGGCGTCACGACGACCGTCGCGGTCTCGGACAGCCGTTCGAGCACGTGCGAGAGCATCCGGACGGCCTCGACCGGCGGGATAGCCCGGTCGTAGACGTCGCCGGCGACGACCACGAGGTCGACCGTGCGTTCGCGGACCACCCGCACCAGGTGCTCGAGGAACACCGCCTGGTGCTCGAGCAGGTCCGCGCCGAGCAGCGTGCGTCCGAGGTGCCAGTCGCCCGTGTGCAGGATCCGCATGCGAGCCACGGTAACGGCCCCCGCGGACATCCCGGGACGCCGTGCGGGACCGGTGGAGGACGGTCAGGCGACGCACTCCGCGGCGGCGCCGATGCCGGCGATGGTGAAGGTCCGGACCGTGACCGTGGTCGTGCCCTGAGCGGCGACCGTCCATCCGGCGCCGTAGTCCGCGCGCAGGGTCAGGACGGTGGAGCCCCCGAGCGACAGCCCGCTGCCGCCCGTCAGGGTCAACGACTGCGGTGTCCCCGACGCTGACGCGGTGGTCCCGGTGACGCCGGCCACGGCGGTGGAGCCGCTCATCAGCTCGGTTCGGACCGGCGCATCACCACCGGTCGCGATCCAGGAGACCGTGGCGGTCTTCACGCCCAGGGGCGAGGTGTTCGAGGTGCACTTCAACGACGAGAGGACGGTGGGACGGAGCGTCGCGAGCTGCATGCCCGGGTTGACCGTCCGTGCGGTCCACGGCGCGGCGACCGCGGCCCCCGGCAGGAGCGCCGCGACCACCGCTGCCGTGACGACCACGGCGACGCCTCCGCCCCGGCGGAAGTGTCGCTGTCGCTTCCGGTGCTGCGCCGCGGCCTGCACCCGTGCCGCCCGCCGCCCCGGGGCGGCACCGGAGCCGGCGACGGTCGCGGTCCGGTGGGACTCGCCGGACGGGAGGCCCGTGGCGGCGCGGTGCCGCGCCTCCCGTCCGCCCCGTGCGCGCGTGCCCGGTCCGCCGGCGTCGTCACCAGGCCCGGCGGGTCCACCAGGGCCGTCCGGCCCACCGGGCCCGTCCGGCTCGTCGCTGCCGACGGCCGCTGCCTCGCTGCGTCGCCGGATCCGCCCGTCGGCCCGACAGAGGGCGAGGAGACCGACGAAGCCGAGGACGACGACCGCGACCCGGGCCCACTCGCCGGTCCGGACCCAGACGATCGGCGCGGCCACGTACGGGATCCGTAGGTACCCGACCCCGTGCACGGCCGAGCGGTGCAGGGGCGTCGAGTCGGACTGCGGGTTCGCGTCGCCCTTGGTGATGATCGTGCGCTCCGGGCCGTCACTGACGTACCGGTGCATCCGCAGGAGCCCGTCCTGGTCCGGGTCGTCCGCGAGCAGGACACGCCCTGCCTTCACCTGGTCGGACGCGACCGGGCGGGACACGACGACGTCGCCCGGCATCAGCCGCGGTGCCATCGAGCCCGTCATCACGGTGGTCGGGGACCAGCCGATGGCGGCGGGTGCCGCGGCCCAGAGCGCGAGTCCGAGCAGGGTGACGACGAGGCCGCGTGCGCAGGTCGCGACGACGACACGGCCCCAGTCGAGGGCGACACGGGCACGGGTCTGCGGGGTGGACCCACCGCTGACTTCGCTGCTCACCATGACTGCCTCCGACCGGGGCCTGTGTGTGGTGCGGGGTCCGACGCCGGGGCGCCGGTCCGCTCAGGAGTTCTGGACCCGTCAGGAGTTCTGGGCCTCCCAGGTGAGCCCGAGCGAAGCGGTGCCGCCCATGACCGAGCTCGGCGCGCTGGTCGGCACCGTGTACGTGATCTTGTAGACCTGCGTGCCGGCACCGTTCGGCGCCCACGAGCCCACCCCGGTCGAGTAGTCGGTCTTCGACGAGCCGAACGACGCGAGGGTGCCGGAGAACACCGTGCCGCCGGTCGTGGCGGCGACGAAGTTGGTGCACGACCCGAAGCCGCCGCCGGTGCCCTGCTCGACCGTGAGGTTGATGGAGCCCGACAGCGCGTTGGTCGTCGCCGCACCGGTGCCGTAGAGCTTCACCGCGGACGGCAGCGTCCCGGTGGAGGTGACGGTGATGCAGTTGGAGCCGGTCGACCCGGGCTTCAGCGCGGTCGCGTTGAACAGCGCGGTGTTCGAGTCGTCGTCGGAGAGGGCGACACTGCCCGCGTTCCAGTTGCTCGTCGGGTTGACGGTCGTCGCCGAGAAGGCGGAGTACGAAGCCGTCGAGACGACGGCGCCGGAGGCGATGAGGGCGACCGGGATGGCGATCCAGGCGGCGAGGCGGGCAGCACGAGGCGTGACAGAGGACATGGCGGTGCTCCTGAGGAGAAGTTGTCTGATCGGTGGTCCGGCCGGGCCCGCGGTGGTTGGTCGCGCTACGTGCCGAGGTGGTACGACGGTCAAGTTACTTTGCCGGCGTGCTGCTCACAAGGAAAGAGACACCCCCTCTCCTGGGGGTGGACGGGGCACCGGCCCGAGCGGATGATGACGAGCACGGCGTCCGCCTCGCGGCCCTCCGTCAGCACCCGCACCCGCCCGCGCCCTCGCCCTCGCCCTCGCCCGAGAAGAGCTCCTCCCCCGCATGTCGG
>NZ_JASDDD010000030.1:0-40649 GCF_030407555.1 Curtobacterium sp. APC 4022 | reverse complement strand
GTGTTCCGCCCGCTCGCGCGCCGGGACGGACTGGAGGCCCGACGACCGCCCGCAGGACCGGCTGCGGGCCTCCCGTGCGGGCGCTCGAACCTGCACCCACCGCGAGCGGGCGGAAGAGCAGCGGCACACGTGGGTGTCCCCTGGTGTTCCGCCCTCTCGCGCGCCGACGGCGCCCGGACCCGACGCCGACCCGGGTCCGGACCCGGACCCGGACCCGGACCCGGGGCAGCGGGCACCGCGCGCCGGCCCCGGAGCACCAGCGCTGCTGATCCACGGGAGCCGCGGGCTGTCGGTGCGCGGAAGTAGGATCGCCGTATGTCTGCCGCGAACGACCGCCTCGTCTGGATCGACTGTGAGATGACGGGGCTCGACGTCGACGTCGATGAACTCGTCGAGGTCGCGGTGGTCATCACCGACTTCGACCTCAACCCGGTCCACCCCGGGTTCGACATCGTGATCAAGCCGGACCAGTCGGCGCTCGACAACATGAACGACTTCGTCACGAAGATGCACACGACGTCGGGCCTCATCGACGAGATCCCGAACGGCGTCAGCCTGGCCGACGCGGAGTACCAGGTCCTCGAGTACATCCTCGCCCACGTCCCCGCCGAGGGCACCGCTCCCCTGGCCGGCAACACGATCGGCACCGACCGCGCGTTCCTGGCGAAGTACATGCCGCGCATCGACAACCACCTGCACTACCGCAGCGTCGACGTCTCGAGCATCAAGGAACTCTGCCGCCGCTGGTTCCCGCGCGTGTACTTCCACTCCCCCGAGAAGCACGGCGGCCACCGCGCGCTCGCCGACATCCTCGAGTCGATCCGCGAGCTCGAGTACTACCGCCGCGCCGGGTTCACCCCGGAGCCCGGGCCCGCCAGCGACGACGTCAAGGCGGTCGCCGCCGAGGTCGTGGCGAAGTGGGAGTCCCGCCTGGCGCCGCAGTCAGGCCTGGCGCCGCAGTCCGGCCCGGAGCCGGTGTCCGCTGCGACCCCTCAAACCACCGCCCAGGTCACCGAGTAGCGATGGTGGTCCGGGCCGGCGTCCGGATGTACTACAATCGAGTGGTTGCTCCGGCTCGCCGGACTGACACATGGTGGGTATAGCTCAGCTGGTAGAGCGCCTGGTTGTGGTCCAGGAGGTCGCGGGTTCAAGCCCCGTTACTCACCCCATCCACGAAGGCCCCCGTCCGATGGGCGGGGGCCTTCGTCATGTGCGGAACATCGGCCCAGCGCATCCGCGCGGGGCGACCGCGGGGCGTCTGCGGAGAGCAGCTGCCAGCCGAGGCGACATCTGCGGTGCCATCTGCCCACCAGGACACGTCCGGTCAGCTGTGCCACGATCCTCCCGTGATGGAGATGTCGACCGAGGACTTCGAGCAGCTCGTGACCGACGAACTCGACCTCCTGCCGGACGACATGGTCGACGGGCTCGACAACGTCGTGTTCGTGGTCGAGGACGAGCCCGAGGACGGCTCGGACCTGTTCGGCATCTACGACGGCGTCGCCCAGACCGAGCGTGGCCAGTACGGCTTCGGGGAACTACCGGACCGGATCGTCGTCTTCCGGAAACAGCATCTGCTCGAATGCGACACGCTGGAGGAGCTCAAGGACGAGGTGCACACGACCCTCGTGCACGAGATCGGGCACTTCTACGGCATCGACGACGAACGGCTGCACGAGCTCGGCTGGGCGTAGTCCTCCTACGACCGCAGCACCTCGTCGGCGAGGGTCTGCGGCGCTTCGGCGGCGATGAACGCCTCCTCCTGCCGTGCCCACCGCTCCCACTGCCTCGCGAAAGCCTCTCCGTCGCGGTCGAGTGCGCGACGACGCCGTTCCCCCTCGTCCGCGGTGAGCCACACCCGGAAGGTCGCCAGCGGTGCCGACGCGCGGGACAACGCGCCGCAGCCCTCGATAACGAGCGGAGCAGAGGCGTCCACCGGCACCCACTCAGCAGGCTCGGACCTCGTCCAGTCCCAGCGCCGGTAGCCGGCGGGGACCCCGAGCACGTCCCGCACCACGGCGTCGGCGGCTTCCTGGAGGCCGTCCCATCCCGGGTAGATGTCGTCCAGGTGCACCAGGGTCGCGTCGAGTTCCCCCGCGAGCGCGTTCCCGAGCGTCGTCTTGCCGGTCCCGGAGCGACCATCGACGAGGACGATGAGACGGCTGTTCCGAGCGGTTCGGAACGCGGACCGCGCGCGGGAGGCGAGCGTGCGGGCGGAGGCGATGCGCGCCTCCAGTCCGTCACAGGTGGTCTCGGACCTGGCCGATGCGTCCGTCTCAGGCACGCCAGGTCCCTGCGGCGACTGCGGCGAGGACCGCCGCCGCGCCGATGCCGAGCAGGACGCCACACATCGCCCACTCCGGTCCGGCGAATCGGACGCGACGCGCCCACGTGCGCCGGCCGGGCGCGCCGAAGCCGCGGGACTCCATCGCGACAGCGAGGGTGGTCGCTCGACGCAGCGCGACGACGAGCAGGCCGAAGGCCATCGACAGGCCGCGACGGAGGCGCCCGCTGTCCGCCACGCCCCGGGCGCGCCGTGCCATCGCGAGCTGACGCCAGTCGTCGCCGAGCAGGGTCATCATGCGGATCGCGGCGAGGGCGCCGAGGACGAAACGCGCCGGCAGTCGCAGGATCTGCGCGAGCCCGTCCGCCAGGTCCGTGACGTCCGACCGGACGAACAGGACGATGCCCGGGATGCCGACGGCGAGCACGCGCAGCATCGTCGCGAGTGCCAGCTGCAACGATCCGTCAGTCACGTGCGCGAAGGCGAAGTCGAACCAGACACGCCCGGACGGCTGCCCGTACAGGGCAATGCTCACCCCGGTCAGCGGGACGACGACGAGGACCGGCGACGTCCGGAGGAGCAGCGTCCGGACAGGGATCCGGAGCACCGGCAACAGCGCCAGTTCCAGCAGCAGCGCCGTCGCGGCCGACACCAGGTCGAGACTGAGGACCAGGACGACGCCGAGGGCGATCACTCCGAGCAACGACGCCACCGGCTGCACACTCCCCGCGCCACGCCCGAGCTGGACGGGAGGCTCGGTGCCGTTCCGTCCGCTCGCTGCGGTGACCGGGGCGGTCACCGTGACTCCCCGCTGGACCGGGCGACGGGCACGGCCGGTGTCAGGCCGTCCGCGTGGAGGACGACCTCGTCGGCGTCGAGCGCTCGGACCAGATCGCGGTCGTGCGTCACCACGACGACGGCTGTCCCGGCGTCGGCCAGTGCCCCGAGCTGCTCGACGACGGCACTCCAGGTGGCCCGGTCCTGCCCCGATGTCGGTTCGTCGAGGACGAGGACGGGCGGGCGTGTCGCGATGACCGCTGCGATCGCGAGCCGGCGCTGCTCGCCACCGGAGAGCGTGAACGGGTTGGCGTCCACGAGGTGGTCGAGCCGGAAGGTGTCGAGCAGTTCCGTGACCCGTTCGTCGATCGCGGCGGCGGGCATCCCGAGCGCGGCGGGCCCGGCGGCCAGTTCCTCGCGGACCGAGGCGGCGATGAACTGGTGTTCGGGGTCTTGGAAGACGGTGCCGATGCGGGCGGCGAGCTCCCGACTGGACCAGGAGTGCGGAGCGGGATCGGTCGGAGCGCCCTTCGTTCCGTGGAGGTCCGAGCTGGCTTCGAGCGTTCCACCAGCGGGACGGAGGAGTCCCGCCAGGGTGAGGCCGAGCGTGCTCTTGCCCACGCCGTTCGGCCCGGTGACGGCGAGCACCTCGCCGCTCCGGACCTCGAGGTCGATGTCGTGTCCGATGTGTTGCATCCGGTCGCTGCCGCGCCGTTTCCCGGTTCGGCCGGCGCTCCGGCTCGTCTCGAGGCCCATCGCCCGGAGCAGCAGCGTTCCCCCGGGGGCGGGCGGGGCCTGCCGTTCGCCCTCACCCGCGCCGAGCGGGCGAGATGCCGGGGTCGCGCGGGCGGTCGGTCCTGGTGTTCCGCCCGCTCGCGACGGGCGAGCATCGTCGGGGTCGACGCCGGCGCCGACTGGGCGGAACTCCCCCGCGCCCGTTGTCTGCAGCCATGGTGTTCCGCCCGCTCGCGCAGCGCCGGGCAGGGCCCGACCACGGGGGTCAGCGCCGCGCAGGGCAGCGCCACGGAGTGCAGCAGCGCGGAGGGCGTCGCGGCCCGCGCTCCGAGCCGAACCGCGGGTGGGCTCAGATCCCGGGACCCACACGCCGCCACGCTCGAGCGCGTCGGAGTGCTCGGCGAGCACGACGTCGGGTGCCCCGTCGGCGACGACTCCGCCACCTTGCTCGAGGAGCACCAGTCGGTCGACCAGGTCGAGCCAGGTGCCGACGCGGTGCTCGACGACCAGGAGCGTGGCCCCCGTGTCGTCGAGGAGGGCTCGGACGGCGTCGTGGACCTGCACGACACCGTTCGGGTCGAGGTTCGCGCACGGCTCGTCGAGCACCAGCGCACCCGGCCGCATCGCGAGGACACCCGCGAGCGCCAACCGCTGTCGCTGACCGCCGGACAGCCTCGTGGTGGAGCGGTCGAGCGGCAGGTCGAGTCCGACGACGTCGAGCGCATGGCGCACCCGGAGCCAGATGTCGCTGCGCTCGACACCCAGGTTCTCGCACCCGAAGGCCACGTCGTCGCCGATCCGGGACATCACGGTGTGGGCCTCGGGATCTTGCATGACGAGGCCGACCCGCCCGCGGACGGACACAGGTGCGACTCCGTCGACGAGGACCGTCCCCTCGACTGCTGCTGCCGTGTCGTCCGCGTCGTCCGGATCATCGGCGAGCACACCTGCCGCGGCGCGGAGGAGCGTCGACTTCCCCGCACCGGACGGCCCGACGACGGCGACGCGCTCACCGGGTTCGATGACCAGGTCGACGCAGCGGACTGCCCAGGTGCGCCGCTCGGGATAGCGCCAGCCCCAGCCGGAGAAGGTGATCCGAGCGGGGACGGTCGTCACGCTGCGGAGGCTCGAGGTCGCCGCCCGTGCTCCCGTCCGGCCGCGAAGGACGACAGCACGCCGGTGCGGGCGAGGGCGCGGACGAGCAGCCAGGACCCGAGACCGGAGATGACGACGCCCGAGATGATCGCGCAGATGACGTACGTCACCTGGAACGCGGCCGTCGCACCGGCGTAGTAACGGAATGCGTCGTTCAGCCCGAGTGCGAGCCCGGTCGCAGCTCCGGCGAGCATGACCACCGGCAGCTTCCACACGCGGTAGAGGAACAGCGCGAGGACGATCTCGGCGCCGATGCCCTGCACCAGACCGGAGACCAGGGTCCCCCATCCCCACTGCGTGCCGAGCATCGCTTCGACGGAGGCCGCGACGATCTCACCGAAGAGTGCGGCGCCGGGCTTCCGCACGACGATGGCGACGAGGGGCCCTGCGAGGAGCCAGACGCCGCCGACCAGGGCCTGCGATCCCGGGAGCACCAGGCCGAGCCCGGCTCCGATCGGCTCGTAGGCGACGTCCCAGAGCTTGAAGACGACGCCGACGGCCACCGCGAGGACCGCGGCGACGACGATGTCGACGACCCGCCAGCGCAGCGAGCGCTTCGCGACCGGACGTTCGGTGGACGTTGTGGTGGGTGCACCAGTGGACATCGCGATGGCTCCTCCCTGCGCCGGCATGATCCGGATCAGGTTCGACGGTCGGAGCGCGGTTCGCTCCCTCTCAGCCCGCTCTGGCGGACTCCCGTGTGTGTCCCAGCAGTGTACCCACCGGACAGGAGGCCCGTGGTCACGTGACCACGGGCCTCCTGTCCGTCAGGCGGTCACTTCTTGAGCGCGCGGATGAGCTTGACGAGCACCTTGCCGGCGACCCAGATGACCGGGATGCTGACCGTGAGGAGCGAGATGACGTTCGGCTCGAACGCGAGGTCCTGGCCTGGACGGCGGACGTAGGCACCGACCGGGAGCGAGACGGCCCCACCGCCACCACCGCCCGCACCGTCTTCGTCGGAGTCGGAGCCCCCACCGAAGCCGTACCAGTTGACGGAGACGGGGATCAGCGTGCTGTCGCCGACCTCCACCGGGTCGCCGTAGTTCGAGGCGACGCCGACGGGCCGCACCTTGTCTGCGATCTGCGTGACGATGTTGGTCATGGCGGCGACGCTACTCCGCCAGCACTGCCTGACGGACGGGCGGGGATGAACTGTGGAGGGACCCGCTCGTCGTCCAGCCTGTGGAGGGATGAGCCGACCTGTCCGACGAGGGGCTGTGGAGAGTGGGAACGCTCCACAGTGCGCCCCTGAACGGCGGACATCACAGGGGTGCGCCGATACGTTGGCCCAGTTCATCTCTCCTGGAGGCACGTTTGCACACCTGGCCCGGCAACCCCTACCCGCTCGGCGCGACCTACGACGGCAGCGGCACGAACTTCGCCGTGTTCAGCGAGGTCGCCGAAGGGGTCGAGCTCTGCCTGTTCGATGCCGACGGGACCGAAGAGCGCGTCCGCCTCGTCGAGGTCGACGCGCACGTCTGGCACGCCTACCTCCCGACGGTCGGCCCGGGGCAGGAGTACGGCTTCCGCGTCCACGCGCCGTACGACCCGGCGAACGGCGTCCGGTCGAACCCGGCGAAGCTCCTGCTCGACCCGTACGCCAAGGCGACGAGCGGCGACATCGACTGGGACCAGTCGCTCTTCTCGTACACGTTCGGCGACCCGGACTCCACGAACGACGAGGACTCCGCGTCCCACATGGTGAAGGGCGTGGTGATCAACCCGTTCTTCGACTGGCAGGGTGACCGGGCTCCCCGGATCCCCTACGGCGAGACCGTCATCTACGAGGCACACGTCAAGGGCCTCACCGAGACACACCCGGACGTGCCGGAGGACCAGCGCGGCACCTACGCCGGCGTCTCGCACCCGGCGGTCATCGAGCACCTCCAGCGTCTGGGCGTGACGACGCTCGAGCTGATGCCGGTGCACCAGTTCGTGAACGACTCGACGCTGCAGGACAAGGGGCTGTCGAACTACTGGGGCTACAACACCATCGGGTTCTTCGCGCCGCACTCGCACTACTCGTCCTCGGGCGACGGCGGGCAGCAGGTGCAGGAGTTCAAGACGATGGTGCGGGAGCTGCACCGCGCCGGCATCGAGGTCGTCATCGACGTCGTCTACAACCACACCGCCGAGGGCAACCACCTCGGTCCCACGCTGTCCTTCCGCGGCCTCGACAACGCCGCCTACTACCGGCTGATGGACGACGACAAGCGGTACTACATGGACGTGACGGGGACCGGCAACTCGCTCAACGTCGGGCACCCGCACTCGCTGCAGCTCATCATGGACTCGCTCCGCTACTGGGTGACCGAGATGCACGTCGACGGCTTCCGCTTCGACCTGGCCGCCGCCCTCGCCCGGGAGTTCTACGAGGTCGACCGACTCTCCGCCTTCTTCGAACTGGTCCAGCAGGACCCGATCGTCTCGCAGGTGAAGCTCATCGCCGAGCCGTGGGACGTCGGCCCCGGCGGCTACCAGGTCGGCAACTTCCCGCCGCAGTGGTCCGAGTGGAACGGCAAGTACCGCGACACCGTCCGCGACTTCTGGCGGGGCGAGCCCTCGACCCTCGGTGAGTTCGCGTCACGCATCTCCGGGTCCGCCGACCTGTACGAGCACGACGGCCGCACGCCCAAGGCGAGCATCAACTTCATCACCGCCCACGACGGCTTCACGCTGTACGACCTGGTCGCCTACAACGAGAAGCACAACGACGCCAACGGTGAGGACAACAACGACGGCGAGAGCCACAACCGCTCGTGGAACTCGGGTGCCGAAGGCCCCACCGACGACCCCGAGGTCAACGCGCTCCGCCTGCAGCGCCGCCGGAACTTCATCGCCACCCTGCTGCTGAGCCAGGGCGTCCCGATGATCGCCCACGGTGACGAACTCGGCCGCACCCAGCAGGGCAACAACAACGTCTACGCGCAGGACTCCGAACTGAGCTGGATCGACTGGGCGACCGCCGACGACGACCTCATCCAGTTCACCGCCGACGTCGTCAAGCTCCGCCACGACCACCCCACGTTCCGACGGACCCGCTACTTCAACGGTCGCCCGGTCCGCCGCGGCGAGGGCGAGCCGCTGCCCGACGTGGTGTGGCTGACCCCGGCCGGAGACGCGATGCAGCCCGAAGAGTGGGACTCCGGGTTCGGCAAGAGCGTCGGCATGTACCTGAACGGCGAGGGCATCCGCGGACGCGACGCCCGCGGCGAGCGCGTCACCGACGTGGCCTTCCTGACGTACTTCAACGCCCACGACGGCGTCGTGACGTTCACGCTGCCTCCCGAGGAGTACTCCCCCGGGTGGACGGTCCGCATCGACACGGCCGAGCCCGGAGCGCGTGACGAGGTCCTCGAAGCCGGGGACGCACTCGACGTCCCGGCCCGCTCGATGATCGTCCTCCGAGCGGAGCCCGAGCACGAGATCCAGCGGACGCCCGTCGACACGACGACACACACCGCCGCCGACCCGTCCTCCGACGCGGCCGAGCAGTCCGATCCGGACCACCCGGCCGCGACTCCGGCGAACCCCGCCGCCTCGGCGACCCCGAGCGCAGCCGGGACGCCCGGAGCCTCCGGTGTCCCGAGCACGACGGGCATCCCGAACACGACGAGCCCCGCCAGCACCACCGGTCCCGACAGCGCCACCGCGACGACCGGAACCACCGCACCCGAGACGTCCGACCCCGGGACGCCCGACTCTGACACCCCTGGGAGTGCCGCATGACCCGCCGGAACCCGACCTCGACGTACCGTCTCCAGGTCACCGCCGACTTCGACCTGAGCGCCGCGCAGGACGTCGTCGACTACGTCCGTGACCTCGGAGCCGACTGGCTGTACCTGTCGCCCGTCCTGCAGGCGGAGCCCGGCTCCGGTCACGGGTACGACGTCGTCGACCACACACACGTGGACACCGACCGTGGCGGTGACGACGCGCTCCGAGCCCTCGCCGAAGCAGCGCACGCGGCCGGGCTCGGTGTCCTCGTCGACGTCGTCCCGAACCACGTGGGCGTCGCGACCCCGGCGGTGAACCCGTGGTGGTGGTCGCTCCTCGAGCACGGCCAGGAGTCTCCCGTGGCCTGGGCGTTCGACATCGACTGGGCCGCAGGCGACGGCCGCGTGCGCATCCCGGTGCTCGACGACCGGCTGCTCGACGCCGTCACCCTCGACGCGGGCACTCCGGACGGCAAGCCCCCGCGTCTGCTCGTCGGTGAGACGGAGTACCCGACCGCGCCCGGCACCGTGCGCGACGGCGACGACGTCGAGACCGTGCACGCCCGACAGCACTACGAGTTCGTGCACTGGAAGCGTGCCGACTCGGAGCTGAACTACCGCCGCTTCTTCGCGGTGAACACCCTCGCCGCGATCCGCGTCGAGGAGCCCGAGGTGTTCGCCGCCTCGCACAGCGTCATCGGTTCCTGGTTCCGCGACGGTCTCGTCGACGGCCTGCGCATCGACCACCCGGACGGGCTCTACGACCCGGCCGGCTACCTCGACGACCTCGCCGACCTGACCGGCGGCGCCTACACCCTGGTCGAGAAGATCCTCGAGCCCGGTGAACTGCTGCCGTCGTCCTGGCCGGTGGACGGCACCACCGGCTACGACGCGCTCGGGTTCATCGACCGGGTGTTCGTCGACCCCGTCGGCGAAGGACCCCTCACCGCCCTGGAGGACCGGCTCCGCGGCGGACACGTCGCCTGGCAGGACCTCACCCACGGGACCCGTCGTGGCATCGCCGACGGCATCCTGAACAGTGAAGTCCGACGGCTGGCGCGCCTCCTGGTCGTCGATCCGACCGTCCAGGCCGACGGCGCCCCGGTGTCCGAGGACCGGATCGTCGACGCCGTGGCGGAGATCGTGGCGAGCTTCGAGGTGTACCGGACCTACCTGCCGGAGGGCATCCACCACCTCGTCGACGCACTCGAGGTCGCGGCGGAGTCCCGCCCCGACCTGGCCGACGTCATCGACCGGATCGCGCCGGCGCTCTCCGACGCGGACAACGCGGCCGCCATCCGCCTGCAGCAGACCAGCGGCATGGTGATGGCGAAGGGTGTCGAGGACACCGCGTTCTACCGGACCTCCCGTCTGTCGTCGCTCAGCGAGGTCGGCGGCGACCCGAGCGTGTTCTCGGTCACCCTCGACGAGTTCCACGCCGCCCAGCGCGAGCGACTCGCCAGCTGGCCGCACGCCATGACGACGCTGACGACGCACGACACGAAGCGCAGCGAGGACACCCGTGCCCGCATCGCCGTCCTCGCCGAACTCGGCGAGGAGTGGACGGCGGCCTTCGACCGGCTGAACGCACTGGCCCCGCTGGCAGACGGCGTCTTCGCGAACCTGCTCTGGCAGGCGATCGTCGGAGCGCGTCCCGCCTCCCGCGAGCGTCTGCACGCCTACGCCGAGAAGGCGTCACGTGAAGCCGGTGACAGCACGACGTGGACCGAGCCGAACGAGTCCTTCGAGCAGCAGATGCACGCCCTCGTCGACGCCGCGTTCGACGACCCCGCCGTGGTCGCCGAACTCGATGCGTTGGACGAGCGGATCGACGCTGCCGGTTGGTCGAACGGCCTCGGCGCGAAGATCCTGCAGCTCACCGCTCCCGGAGTCCCGGACGTCTACCAGGGCACCGAGGCGTGGGACCGTTCACTCGTCGACCCGGACAACCGTCGACCCGTGGACTACACCGAACGCCGACACGTCCTCGCCTCGCTCGACGGCGCCGACGACGACGGCCCGGACACCCTGCCCGGCATCGACCTCGGTGCCGCCGCGAAGACACTCGTCACGAGCCGCGCGCTCCGCCTCCGTCGGGACCACGCGGAGCTGTTCACGCGGTACGTCCCGCTCGACGCGACCGGTCCGGCCGCGGACCACGTGGTCGCCTTCGACCGCGGCGGATCCGTGACGGTCGCCACGCGGCTGCCCGTCGGCCTCGACGCGGTCGGCGGCTGGGCGGACACGCTCCTGCACGTCGTTCCGGTGGAGCGCGTGGACCTGCTGACCGGGAGGCGCTTCCCGGCTGACCGGGACCTCCTGCTCGACGAGGTCCTCACCGACTTCCCCGTTGCACTGCTCGTTCCGGCCGACGTCGTCGACGGAGCCGGACACGACGCGGCGGAGGGCACGGCATCGGGCACCAGCACCACGAGCAGCACCAGCACCAGCACCAGCACCAGCACTGAAGACACCGAGACCGACGCCCAGGCCGAGGTCGAGATCCTGGAGGGTCACGCATGACCAGTCCCGACCGCTACGGCGTCTGGGCCCCCGAACCCGAGAACGTCCGACTCGTCGTCGACGGCACCGAGCACCCGCTCACCCGCGGGGACGACGGCTGGTGGACGACGGACGACGTCCTGCCCGTCGTCGGAGCGCGCTACGGCTTCCGCGTCGACGGGGACGACGCCGTCCGACCCGACCCGCGCAGCCGCTTCCAGCCCGAGGGCGTGCACGGCCCGTCCGAGGTCGTGGACCCGGAGCGCTTCCGCTGGACCGACGATGCCTGGACCGGTCGTCCGGCCCGCGGCGGCGTCATCTACGAGATGCACATCGGCACGTACACCCCCGAGGGCACCTTGGACGCCGCGGCCGCCAAACTCGAGCACCTGGTCGAGCTCGGTGTCGAGTTCGTCGAGCTCCTGCCCGTCAACGGCGTCAACGGCGAGTGGAACTGGGGCTACGACGGTGTCGCGTGGTACGCGGTGCACGCGCCCTACGGCGGCCCCGACGCCTACGACCGCTTCGTCGACCGCGCCCACGCGCTCGGCCTCGGTGTCATCCAGGACGTCGTCTACAACCACCTCGGTCCGAGCGGCAACTACCTGCCGCTCTACGGGCCGTACCTGGTGCAGGGTCTGGCCAACACGTGGGGCGACTCGGTCAACGTCGAAGAGCCCGAGGTCCGCCGCTACGTCCTGGACAACGTCCGGATGTGGTTCCGCGACCACCACGTCGACGGACTGCGACTCGACGCCGTGCACGCCATCCGAGACACGACGCGGCCGCACATCCTCGCCGAGATGGCCAGCGAGACCGACGCGTTCTCGTCCTTCACCGGCAAGCCGCTGTCGCTGATCGCCGAGTCCGACCTCAACGACCCGGTCATGTTCCGGCCGCGTGAAGCCGCCGGCTACGGGCTGGCCGGTCAGTGGTCGGACGACTTCCACCACGCCGTGCACGTCGCGGTCACCGGCGAGACGAACGGCTACTACGCCGACTTCGCTCCGCTGACCGCGCTGGCCAAGGTCCTCGACCAGGGCTTCTTCCACGACGGCACCTGGTCGTCGTTCCGTGGCAAGCGTCACGGCCGACCGATCGATCGCGGCACCTCGCCGACGACCGCTCTCGTCGTGGCGAACCAGAACCACGACCAGATCGGCAACCGCGCCGCCGGGGACCGCCTGGCGGCGACCGTGTCCGACGAGGGCCTGGTCATCGCCGCAGCGCTCACCCTGCTCGGCCCATTCACCCCGATGCTCTTCATGGGCGAGGAGTTCGCCGCCACCACCCCGTGGCAGTTCTTCACCTCGCACCCGGAGCCGGAGCTCGGCAAGGTCACCGCCGAGGGTCGGATCAAGGAGTTCGCCGAACACGGCTGGGACGAGTCGACCGTGCCGGACCCGCAGGACCCGACGACGTTCACCAATTCGAAGCTCGACTGGTCCGACGTCGACTCCGAGCGTGGCGCCCGGATCCTCAACGCGTACCGGGTTCTCGTTGCCCTCCGGCGGACCGACGAGGCCTTCGTGGACCACCGGTACGAGGCGAACGCGGTCCGTTTCAGCGAGGACGAGCGGTGGCTCGTGCTGACCCGCGGTCTGCTCGGCCCGACGGCAGCACCGGTGCACGTCGTCGTGAACCTGTCCGACGACCCGGCGGAGGTCCCGCTCGTCGGCGCCACCGGCGAGGTGCTGTTCAGCTTCGGCGATGCCGACTTCGACACCGACGGCGTCCGCTTCGCCGGCCGCGGGCTCGTGGTGGTGCGCTGACCTGCGCAACCCCGTGACGGACGGGAGGCCCGGTACCAGCTGGTACCGGGCCTCCCGTCCGTCAGGCGGTGGGTTCCGCTCAGGCGGGACGCTTGGCCGGCGACACGTTCTTCGACGCGTCGCGCTCCGGGATGTCCCCGAGCGCCTCGTCGATGCGCGCCATCGTGTCGGCGTCGAGCGTGACGCCCGCTGCCTTCACGTTGTCGGTGACCTGCGACGGACGCGAAGCACCGACGATGGCCGACGCGACGTTCTCGTTCTGCAGGGTCCAGGCGATGGCGAGCTGCGCGAGCGTGAGCCCGGACTCGTCGGCGACCGGCTGGAGACGCTGGACGGCCTCGAGGACCTCGTCGCGCATGAACCGCTTGATCATGTCCGCGCCGCCCTTCTCGTCCGTGGCGCGCGACCCCTCGGGGAGCGGCTGTCCCGGCTTGTACTTGCCGGTGAGGACGCCCTGGGCGATCGGCGACCAGACGATCTGCGACAGGCCGAGCTGCTTCGAGGCGGGGACGACCTCTCCCTCGATGACGCGCCACAGCATCGAGTACTGCGGCTGGTTCGAGATGAGCTGGAAGCCGAGCTCCTTCGCGAGGGCGGCGCCGGCACGGATCTGCTCGGCGGACCACTCGCTGACGCCGATGTAGAGCGCCTTGCCCTGGCGGACGACGTCCGCGAAGGCCTGCATGGTCTCTTCGAGCGGGGTCTCGTAGTCGAAGCGGTGTGCCTGGTAGAGGTCGACGTAGTCGGTCTGCAGACGCTCGAGCGAGCCGTTGATCGACTCCATGATGTGCTTGCGGCTGAGGCCGACGTCGTTGTGCCCCATCGGGCCGGTCGGCCAGTAGACCTTCGTGAAGACCTCGAGGGACTGACGGCGCTCGCCCTTGAGTGCTTCGCCGAGGACCGTCTCGGCTGCCGTGTTCGCGTAGGTGTCCGCGGTGTCGAACGTCGTGATTCCGGCGTCGAGCGCAGCCCGCACGCACTGGGTGGCGACGTCGTTCTCGACCTGCGAGCCGTGCGTCAGCCAGTTGCCGTAGGTGATCTCCGAGATCTTGAGACCGGAGTTGCCGAGGTACCTGAATTCCATGGTGTCGACGCTACTGGAGTGAGCGCGCACGCGGGAGGCCGTCGCAGTACCTGTGGACAGCCGACCGCGGAGCCGGCGTTGTGTGGTCCGGGGCAGGGCCGCTCGGGTCGGGACGCTCGGGCCGAGCGGGCGAGCCCAACCCGGCGAGCGGGCGAGATGCCAGGGCGAACCAGCCGCAACGACGACTTTCTCGCCCGCTCGCCCCGTCGCCCGCATACGCCCCGTTGCCGACCGCCGACAGACCGCCGCGGGCCACCGGCCCGACCAGACAGCGATCGGGCGAACCGCACTCCTCTTGACCACACCTCCGCCGAGCGGGTGGAAAGCGGACTGGATCAGGCATGCTCGCCCACGATTGCGCCCGCTCGTGTTCCGCGGCCTTTCCTGCACATCTCGCCGCCCTCCACATGAATCCACACTGGAGGCCCGCCCCGCCCCCGCCGTGCTGGTGCGGTTCCAGCATGGACGGCATGTCTCCGAAGACCCCGCTTCCCCCGGCTCTGCGCCGGACGCCGTTCCGTGTGCGCCGCGCGCTCCACATGGGTGTGCCGCGCGGCCGACTCGATGCCCGAGACCTCCGCCGGCCTTTCCACGGCATCCGATGCGCGACCCAGCCCCGGACACCGGACGAACTCGCCCGGGCACTCGCTCCGAGGCTGCGCGGCGATCAGGTCTTCAGCCACACCACTGCCGCCATGCTGCTCGGCGTCCCCCTGCCCCGTCGACTCGAGCGCGACCCACGCCTCCACGTGACGACGATCGGGACGGACCAGGCGCTCCGGGTCCGCGGGTCGGTCGGCCATCGTGCACGCGCCGGATCCGTCCGCGTCGTCCACAGCCGGGGTGTGCGGCTGACGCACCCTGCCGACACCTTCACCGCTCTTGCTTCGTCGCTCTCGCTGGACGAACTCATCGTCGCCGGAGACGCCCTCGTGGGGTGGCTCGGATGGGTGACGGTCCCTGAGCTCGTGGCAGCGGTCCGCCGACGTCGAGGGTGCCGCGGCGTCGTGAAGCTCCGCGCAGCGATCGCTGAGATCCGGACCGGCTCCCGCTCCCCCGGCGAGACACGGACGCGCCTCGTGCTGACCCGGGCGGGGCTTCCACAACCTGCGTTGAACCACGACGTCGTGGTGGACGGGCGGTGGGTGGCATGCGTCGACCTCGCGTACCCGGACGCTCGCGTCGCGATCGAGTACGAGAGCGATCTGCACCGGTCCGACCCAGCGACGTTCCGCAAGGACCTGACTCGGGGTGAACTGCTCAAGGACGGCGACTGGTGGTTGGTGCGAGCGACGGCGGACGACGTCGGGCCTGCTGTCGACCGTTTCGTCGCCAGGATCCACCGCCTGCTCGCCGTCGGAAGAGCGGGTCCACACCGTCCATGAGCGACGCTTCAGTGAACAATGGTTGACGCTTCAACCAAAGCGATGCAGAATGGGCTACGATCAGGTTCGATGCAGGCGCATGCAATGCCGCGCCCGCCCCATGACTCATCGCTCGAAGAAGGACACACCATGGCTCTCAACGCCTCCGCCATCCCCGGCTACGTCACCGGCACCTGGAAGCTCGACCCGACCCACTCCGAGGTCAGCTTCTCGGTCCGCCACCTCGCGATCAGCAAGGTCAAGGGCAAGTTCGAGCAGTTCGACGCGACCCTCGTGACCGCCGAGAACCCCCTCGACACCAAGCTCGAGGCATCCATCGACGTCTCCAGCATCAACACCAACCAGGCCCAGCGCGACCAGCACCTCGCCACCGGCGACTTCTTCCTCACCGAAGAGCACCCGCACATGGTCTTCCGTTCGACCGGCATCCGCGAAGATGGCGACGACATGCTGATCGACGGCGAGCTCTCGCTCCGCGGCGTCACCAAGCCCGTCACCCTGAAGACCGAGTTCGGTGGCGTCACCACCGACGGCTACGGCCAGACCAAGCTCGGCGCCGAGGCCACCACCAAGATCGACCGCACCGAGTTCGGCGTGAACTGGAACGCGGCCCTCGAGGCCGGTGGCTTCACCCTCGGCAACGACGTCACGATCAACCTCGACGTCCAGTTCGTCCTCCAGGCGGCCTGACCTCTCCCCCACACGAAGCCCCGGCGCCCTCGGCGTCGGGGCTTCGTGCTGTCCGGGCAGCACTGACCCGACCAGGACCCGCGGCTGCCTTTCAGGAGTCGCGCACCGTGTCCCGAGCGTCCGCCGCTCCCTCGCGCGCGCTGGCTCTCGCAGAGCCGAGCGGGCGGAACACCAGGGTGATCGCAACCGTCCCCGCGGTATGTCGCCCACTCGCCCACACCACCGGGCCCACGCGCGACCGCACCACCTCGGAACTGGACCTCAGCGCGGTCCGTCACCAGCGCCTCCCGTCACGCCGAGCGGTACCGTGATGAACGCTCCGGCGCACCCGAGGGAATCCGCCCCCTGGCCGCGGAGTTGCACGCATCACCGCTGCACACGAGCACGTCCGACCCTGAGGTCGAGACGTCGCCCGCCGACGAACAGGAGCACCCCGATGTCCACCGACTGGATCACGTTGCAGACCCTCGCCGTGGCCGAGTTCGGCCGCCGTGTCGCCGCGGTGACCGACTGGGACGCGCCGACCCCGGACTCCGAATGGACCACGCGCGACCTCGTCGCACATGTGGTCGACGAGCAGCGCTGGATCCCGAAGCTCCTCACCGGCTGCGACCACGAACAGGCCGCAGCCGACCTCGATCCGATCGGGGACGACCTCCTTGCCGAGTGGCAACGGCACTCCAGCGCCGCCATCGAAGCGTGGCAGCGCGCTCCGAAGGACACGCCGGTGCACCTGTCGACGGACGTGGTGCAGGCCGGCGAGTACCTCGCGGAGCAGACGAGCGACATCACGATCCACACGTGGGACCTGGCCCGTGCGACCGGAAGCGACGAACACCTGCCGGACGAGCTCGTCGACGCGGTGTGGACGCACTTCGAGCCGCAGATCCAGTCCCTCGCGGCGACCGGGCTGTACGCGGCTCCAGTGCAGGTGGACGACGATGCTCCGCTGCAGGTCCGTCTGCTCGCGGTGACCGGGCGAGATGCCCGGGTCCCCGCCTGACGCACCCCGCAGAAACACCCACTCACGCACCCGCCCACGCCACACACCCGCTCAACACCGCGCAGGAACGCCCGCTCACGCCCGCCCCGCAGGAAGGCCCTCTGACGCACCAGTCAGCAAGGCCCGCACCCCGCACCACCCGCCACGGAAGGACCCGCTTGTCCGACACCCCCACCGTCCCGACAGTCCGCCTCGGCAACACCGGCCTCGAGATCTCGAGCGTCATCCTCGGCATGATGTCCTACGGCGACCCGACCATGGGCTCGCACGCCTGGAGCGTCGGCATCGACGAAGCGCGCCCCTTCGTCCGCCGCGCGTTCGACGCCGGCATCACCACCTTCGACACCGCGAACGTCTACTCGGCGGGCAGCAGTGAGGAGATCACGGGCGAACTCCTCAAGGAACTCGCTCCGCGCGAGGAGGTCCAGGTCTTCACGAAGGTCTTCAACCGCATGCGACCGGCCCGGAACGGCGCCGGGTTGTCCCGCGCGGCGATCATGCACGAGATCGACGCCTCCCTGACTCGCCTCGGTACCGACTACGTCGACCTCTACCAGATCCACCGTTTCGACCCGCTCACCCCGGTCGAGGAGACGATGGAGGCCCTGCACGACGTCGTCAAGTCCGGCAAGGCCCGCTACATCGGCGCGAGCAGCATGTGGGCGTGGCAGTTCGCGGAGATGCAGCACGTCGCCGAGCGGCACGGCTGGACGAAGTTCGTCGCGATGCAGGACCAGTACAACCTCCTCGAACGGGAGGAAGAGCGCGAGATGCACCCCTTCTGCGCCCACACCGGCGTCGGCGTGATCCCGTGGAGCCCTCTCGCCCGCGGCAAGGTCACACGTCCGTGGGATGCGCAGGGCTCCGGCTCCCGTTCCGACACGGACGAGTTCGGCAAGACGCTGTACCGCCAGGACGAGGATGCGAACCGCGCGATCGTCGAGGCGGTCGGACAGGTCGCGGAGGCGCGTGGCGCGAGCATGGCGCAGATCGCCCTCGCGTGGGTCGCCGGCAAGCCCGCCGTCTCCGCGCCGATCATCGGCGCGACGAAGGAGCACCACATCGACGACGCGGTCGCTGCGACGGCGATCGAGCTAACGTCCGATGAGGTCGCGCGACTCGAGCAGGCGTACACCCCGCGGGTGCCGTCCGACCCGTACCCGCTGGCTCCCGCAGCGAGCCGCGAGTGCCACGCTCGGCGAGCGGGCGGAATACCGCAGTCCCTCGGCGCAGACGGCCACGCATTCGCCCGCTCGCTGACGAGGGCGGCGCGGCAAGCGTCGACCGGCCGCCGTCCCTCGCACCGTGGCCCCACTGAAGGCGAGCGGGCGGAACACCAGGCTGAGCGTGCCGGGACTCGCTCGTTTCCGCCCGCTCGCTGACGAGGGCTTCGGCGGGGTCCTCGAACGATCGCGTTGCTGACCGGTCAGGGGTCCAGCGGGCGGAACACCGCGGTGCCCGGGCGTGGGACCGGTCAGATCCGCCCGCTCGACGCAGCGGGGATGTCGGGTCGGAGTCGGACGGGTCGGGACTGGGTTGCGGCGTGAGCGGGCGGAATGCCCGGGGCGACGACGGAGACCGGGGACGAATTCGCCCGCTCGCGCTCGGCGATGCGAGATGACGGCGGCCGGTCGAGCGCCAGCGCAGCGCCGCGCAGCGCCTGCGCCAGCGCCGCGCCTGCGCCTGCGCCAGCGCAGCGCAGCGCAGCAGCCGCACGCGCGCGCGTCGCGCGTCGGACAGCGCGCGCCGACGCAGTGTGCCTCAGACCGCGCCGAGACCCCGCTCCGAAGCGCCCGCAGCGCCCGCGCCGCCGTCCGCTCCGACCGCACCCGCCGCGCGCGCCTCGGCGGCCTCGCGCTCGAGCCGCTCGAGCCGCCGCAACGCCGCCCGCTCGCTGCCCGACTGACTGCCGAGCACCCCGGTGATGCCGTCGAGGACCAACCCGGTCGCGCGGTCCACGGGCAGCTCGATCGGGCCGAGCATCGGCGCTCGGATGCCGAGCAGCGCCCGGTGCCGCGAGTCGAGGGTCGACACGGCGCCCTGGTAGAGCGCGCGGTACCCGGGTCGGAGCATCGCGGCGAGGGGCGGGTTCTTGATGAAGCGCAGGACCTCCCGGGTCCGCGGCGTCACCGCGAGTTCGCCGCGGTCGAGGTAGCCGTCCATCTGCGCGCGGAGTTCGGCCTCGGTCTCCGGGGCGTCGTGCACGTGCATCAGGCGGCCGGCGATCGCCCACTCGCGGACGTAGGCGTCGGCGCCGCCGGGGATGGGCTCGCCCCAACGCTGGGCGGTGCGGAGGAACGCGTCCGTGAACGCGAGGTGCACCCAGCGCGCCAGATCGGGGTCGTTCGCGGTGTAGGGCCGTCCGATGCCGTGGCCGTCGACGTACTGGCCGCGCACGCGTTCGTGGAGCCGCAGCACCCAGTCGCTGCCGGAGGTCGCGGTCGCGGTGTCGCCGTGGGTGACGGTGTAGATCCAGCGGATGGTGCCCGCGAGGCGTCCGAACGGGTCCTCCTTGTACCGCGAGTGGTCGGCGACCCCGGCGAGCGCCCCGGGGTGCAGGGCCTGGACGAGGAGGGCGCGGACACCGGCGACGATGGTCTGGTTGCCGCCGTGCACGGACCAGGTGGCGGAGCCGGGGCCGAAGAAGCCGGCGTCGGTGCCCTGCTCGAGCGCGTCCACCCACTCCGGGCTGCCCTGGTTGCTCCCGGTGAAGGTGGCCTGGAGACGGGTGCGGAACGCATCGGTGACGAACGACATGTCCTCATGCTCCGTCGGTCCCCTGACAGCGCGCCCGGCCGTACTCCGGAAACCGCGCCCGCCGCACGCACCACCCGCGCACCAGCACCGGCTCCCAGCACCAGCACCAGCACCAGCACCAGCACCCAGTCCCCCCCGCCTGACAACCCCTCGGATCCGCCCGCTAGGTTGGACCACGTGAGCACCGACACGCCTCGTCCCTGGCTTGCCTCCTACGCGTCAGGGGTGCCGCACGACATCGAACCGATGACGGGGTCCCTCCCGGACCTGGTCGAGCAGTCCGCCCGGCGTTTCCCGAAGGCGGTGGCGCTCGAGTTCTTCACGCGCGAGACCACCTACGCCGAGCTCGAGGACCAGATCGCCCGCGCGGCGAACGGCCTGCGGAAGCTCGGCGTGACGAAGGGCGACCGGGTGGCACTGGTGCTGCCGAACTGCCCGCAGCACGTGGTGGCGTTCTACGCGGTCCTCCGCCTGGGCGGCATCGTCGTCGAGCACAACCCGCTCTACACGCCGCGTGAGCTGCGCCACCAGTTCGAGGACCACGGTGCGACGGTCGCGATCGCGTGGGACAAGTCGGTCGCGACACTGCAGGACTTCCCGGCGGACGTCGCCCTCCGCGCGATCGTGTCGGTGGACCTCACGCGCGCGATGCCCCGGACCACCCGTCTGGCGCTGTCGCTGCCGGTGGCGAAGGCCCGCGAGTCGCGGGCGAAGCTGACGACCTCGGTGTCCGGCACGACCCGCTGGGACGACCTGGTGTCGACCCGGAAGCTGTCGAAGCGGCACCCGCGCCCGGAGACGGACGACGTCGCGCTCATCCAGTACACCTCCGGCACGACCGGCACCCCGAAGGGCGCCGTCCTGACGCACCGGAACCTGCTGGCGAACGCCGCGCAGGCGCGTGCCTGGATCCCGCAGATCAGCGCGGGCGACGGCAGCGTCGTGCACGCGGTGCTGCCGATGTTCCACGCGTACGGGTTGACGCTGTGCCTCACCTTCGCGATGAGCATCGCCGGGAGGCTCGTCCTGTTCCCGGCGTTCGACCCCGCGTTGGTCCTCAAGGCGATCAAGAAGCGTCCGCCGACGTTCCTGCCGGCGGTGCCGCCCATCTACGCCCGGCTGCAGCACGCCGCCGACTCGGCGAAGGTCTCGCTGGCGGGCATCGACATCGGCATCTCGGGCGCGATGCCGCTGTCGCAGGACGTCATCGAGCCGTGGGAGGCGCGCACCGGCGGCTTCCTGGTGGAGGGCTACGGCCTGTCCGAGTGCTCCCCCGTGCTGATGGCGAACCCGGTGTCGGACGCCCGACGTCTGGGTGCGATCGGCCTGCCGCTGCCGTCGACCGAGTGCCGTGTGGTGGACCCGGACGACGAGTCGCGGGTGCTGGGCACGGACGAGTCCGGCGAACTGCAGGTCCGCGGCCCGCAGGTCTTCGGCGGGTACTGGGGCAAGGCCGAGGCCACCGACGAGGTCTTCACCTCGGACGGCTGGTTCCGCACCGGCGACATCGTGGCGATCGACGCGGACGGCTTCGTGCGGATCGTCGACCGGCTCAAGGAGCTCATCATCACGGGTGGGTTCAACGTGGCGCCGTCCGAGGTGGAGGACACGCTCCTCAAGCACCCGAGCGTCAAGGAGGTCGCGGTCGTCGGCGTCGTGCAGAGCGGCAACGAGCAGGTCGTGGCCGCCGTGATCCCGACCGATCCGGCGACGTTCGACGCGGAGGCGCTCCGGGCGTGGTCCCGCGACCACCTGGCCGCCTACAAGGTGCCGCGTCGTGTCGTGGTGGTCGAGGACCTGCCCCGGTCGATGATCGGCAAGGTCCTGCGCCGCAAGGTGCGCGACGCGATCCTGCACCGCTAGCCGCCCACCCCAGCACCACGAGCACAAGCACCAGCACCAGCACCAGCAGCCGGCACCAGCACAAGCTCCTACTTGCTGCTGATCCGCGTGTACTTGTTCACCGCCCACGGCACGAACACCGCGAGCATCACCGCGATCCCGATCAGCACGGTCGCGATCGGGTGCTGCATGGTCCAGATGTCCGGCACCGGCGCCGACCCGGCGTTGCCGAACAACTCCCGCGCGGCCTGCACGAGCGAGGACACCGGGTTCCACTCCGCGAACACCCGGAGCACGAGCGGCATGGTCTCGCTGGGCACGAAGGCGTTCGAGATGAACGTCAGCGGGAACAGGATCATGAACGAGGCGTTGTTGATCACCTCGGGTGTCTTGACGCTCATGCCGAGCAGCGCCATCACCCAGCTGAACGCGTAGCTGAACAGCAGGAGCAGCGCGATCCCGCCGACGAACTCGACCGGGGACGAGTTCACACGCCAACCGACGGCGAGACCGGTGGCCATCATGATCACCATCGAGATGCCGTTGAGCACGAGGTCGGAGTTCGTCCGCCCGACCAGGACCGCCGACGCCGACATCGGCAGGGTCCGGAACCGGTCGATGAGCCCCTCCTTGAGGTCCTGTGCCATCGCCGACCCGGAGAACGTGGCCCCGAAGACGACGGTCTGCGCGAAGATCCCCGCCATCAGGAACTGCGTGTAGTCGGTGCCCTGCACGCTGATCGCGCCGCCGTAGACCTGGCTGAACAGCAGGACGAACATGATCGGCTGCAGGACGGCGAAGACGAGCAGGTCCGGCGACCGCTTGATCTTGACGAGGTTCCGCTTCGTGACGGTCCAACCGTCCTCGAACCAGACCGCGAGTGGTGCGGTGACGACGACGGGCAGCTGCCGGCCGAGTGCGCCGTCGGTGCCGGTCGTCGTGCTGGTGACGGTCATCGGACCAGCTCCTGCCGGGAGGCCCGCCCCGCGCCCGACGGTCCGCCCGCGCCCTTCCCGTCGCCGCCTCCACCCCGGCGGCCGTCCCCGCCGGCGTCGTCCGTCGCGGCGTGCCCGGTGAGGCGGAGGAACACGTCGTCGAGGGTCGGCCGCCGCATCCCGGCGTCGTGGAGTGCGACGCCCGCGGTGCCGAGGTCGGCGAGGACCCGCTGCAGCGCCGCGGGTCCGGCGTCGACGGCGACCGCCCGGGTGCGTCCGTCGCCGCTCGTCTCGACGTCCCCGGTGCCGTGACGCCGGAGGACGGTGGTGGCGGTGTCCCCGTCGGCCGCGTCGACCAGGGTGACGACGACCCGGTGGCCGCCGACCTGCGCCTTGAGCTCGTCGGAGGTGCCCTCGGCGATGACCCGTCCGTCGTCGATGACGGCGATGTCGTCGGCGAGCTGGTCGGCCTCCTCGAGGTACTGCGTGGTGAGGAGCACCGTGGCCCCGCTGGCGACGAGGTCCTCGATGATGCCCCAGAGTGCCAGGCGGCTGCGCGGGTCGAGGCCGGTCGTCGGTTCGTCGAGGAACAGCACGCGCGGGTTCATCACGAGTGCCCCGGCGAGGTCGATCCGCCGCCGCATGCCGCCGGAGAACCCCTTGACGGGGCGGTCGCCGGCCTCGGAGAGCCCGAACACGTCGATGAGTTCGCGCGCCCGGTCGCGGGCGGCCCGTCGACCCAGGTGGTACAGCCGCCCGATCATCTCGAGGTTCTCGAACCCGGTGAGGTTCTCGTCGACGGCGGCGTACTGCCCGGAGACGCCGATCGCTCGTCGGGTGCCCTGCGGGTCGCGGACGACGTCCATGCCGGCGACCGTCGCGGACCCGGAGTCCGGTTCGACGAGGGTGGTGAGGACCTTCACGGTCGTGGTCTTGCCGGCGCCGTTCGGGCCGAGCAGTGCGGTGACGGTGCCCTCGGGCACCGCGAGGTCGAGACCCGCCAGTGCGTGCACGGGCCCCGACTTCGAACGGTACGTCTTGGTGAGGCCGGAGGCCTCGATGATGGCCATGTCGCTCCTTCGTGACCGGCTGCGTCCCTCGGGGGGGGTCGACCGGACACGTGCACCGGCCGACCGGGGTCGGCGGGAGCGACGGACGTCACTCAGACGTCGAAGCCACCGCCGAAGTCGCTGGAGCCCTGGTCGAACCCGCCGTCGGACATGCCGCCGAAGTCGGAACCACCGTCGCCCCACGAGGCGTTGTCGTACCCGCCACCGTCGGCCACGCCGCCGTCGCCGGATCCGTTCCCAGTGTCCCCCGATCCACCGTCATCCGCACCACTCGCATCGGTTCCACCGTCGAACGACCCGGGGTCCGGCAGGAAGGCGCTCATCAGGGCGGAGCCGATCACGTAGCCGCCGACGGTGCCGAGCAGCGAGGCACCGAGCATGCTCCCGAACCCGGGCCCCTGCCGATCGCCGAAGCCACCGCCGCCACCGAGACCACCGAGCGAGCGCTCCATGTACCCGGGCTGCCGGAGCTCGGACCGGGTCGCGCTCTGGGCGAGCGACCGCGGGTCGTCGCCACGCGGGGCCTCGCCGGCCGGGGCGGAGCGGGTGAACTCGTCGTAGACCATCCGACGCTGCTCGGGCGTCAGGGTGGCGAACGCCTCGGCGTGCACCTCCTCGATCCGCTCGGGCGGCGCGGTCCGGAGCAGGTAGCGGTACCGCTCGACGGCGCGCTGGTCCTCGGCCCCGGCCTGCTGGCCGGGCTGCGCGGGAGCACCGTACGGCGCGGCCGGTGCCTGCTGGTACGACTGCTGCCCGTACTGGTACCCCGGCTGCGGTGCCCCACCGGTCCCGTTGCGTGGCTGCTCCGGACGCTCCTCGCGGCCGAGCAGACGGTCGAGGAATCCCATGGTGTGCTCCTTCGTCGCGGGCACCGTGCCCGCTGCCGCCCACGGTAGGCACCGGTGGCCGAGACTGACTGTGCGTGCGCTCAGAAGCCGCCGTGGGCCTCCCGGCTAGGAGGCCCGTCCCCCGTCAGGACGCCGACCCGCCCCCGGTGACCGCCGCGGTCCACACCTGGAACAGCTCGTCCGCCGCACCCGGGTGCGCGACCAGGAACGGTGCGCCGACCGGCGGGAAGTCCTGCACCGGCCCGTCGAGGGTCAGCACGACCCCGCCGGCCTCGTGCACGAGCAGCACCGCGGCACCGTGGTCGATCGGGTTGAAGGCGGAGACGCACCCGCCGATCCCCCGACCGGCGGCGACCTGCGCGATGGTGAGCGTGCCGGACCCCTGGACCCGCAGCGTGCACGAGCGGTCGGCCAGGGCGTCGAGGAACGTGCCGAACCCGGGCCACGGCCGGTGTCCGTCGAGCTCGGTCCCCACGACGGCTCCGGCGAGCGCCCGGGGGACGTCGTCGAGTCGCAGTGCGCGGTCGCGGACGGTGGCCCCGCGGCCGCGTCGGGCTTCGAACACCTCACCGCGCCAGGGGTCGGCGACCACTCCGACCAGCGGACGCCCGCCGCGGGTGAGGCACAGCGACATCGACGTCCAGGGCACCCCGTTGACCAGGTTCGTCGTGCCGTCGACGGGGTCGAGGTACCAGCGGTGCCGGTCGCCCGGTGCGTCGCCGTACTCCTCACCGGTGAAGCCGTGCGTCGGGAAGACCGTCCGCACCCGGGAGCGGACGTGCTGTTCGACGAGCCGGTCCACGTCGGTGACGAGGTCGGCCGGGTCGGCCTTGGTGCTGACCTCGCTGACCGGGTGCTCGCGGGTGAACGCGATCACCTCGTGGGCGATCCGGTGGGCGAGGGCCTGCGCGCGCGAGGCGACCTCGGTCTCGGTGGGTTCGCGGTCCCGCTCGGGCCAGCCGTCCCGTTCGGCGGCGGCGAGGGCGGCCTGGACCCCGGCGACGTCGTTCGTCGTGATCGAGTCGACGCCGAGGCGTGCTGCCCAGAGCGCGGGTTCGACGTCGTCCACGGTCCAGACGGCGACGCGCAGCCCCAGCGCGTGCGCAGCCGTGACGGTGCGCGGGGTGAGGAACGCGACGTCCAGGTTGAGCGTCGACGGCGTCAGCGCCAGCAGGTCGTCGGCCGTCGGCGGCTCGAGCGACTGCCAGGCGAGCCAGACGTCGGCGTCCGGCAGCTCCGTCCGGACGGCCGCCATCGCCGCGGGCGCCCCGCACCACGCGACGCTGGTGGTCCCGGTGGCGCCGGCGACGGTGCGTGCGGCGACGACCGCGTCGGCCGCGTCCGTCAGGTCCACGAGCAGGGTGGCGCCGCAGCCGTCGAGTCGTTCGAGCGCGGCGTCCAGGCGCGGGATCCGGTCCAGGCCGTTGCCGAGCCGGGCGACGTCGCACCAGCGGACCTCGGACACCGGTCGGGCGTCGCCCCACATCCGGCCGAGGGTCTCGTCGTGGAGCAGGACCGCGACGCCGTCCGCGGTGCGTCGGACGTCGACCTCGATGGTGTCCGCGCCGAGCGCCTCGGCGACCGCGATGGCCGGCAGGGTGTTCTCCCGCCGGACCCGCGGGGCACCGCGGTGCGCGACGAGGCGTGGGATGCGGACCGTGGCGACGGTGTCCGTCGCCGCCGAGGGGACGGGCGTGCTCACGGACCCCGGCGTGGCCACGGCGACCTCCGAGGCGCTCATCGTGCGACCTCCGTCAGGACGCCGTCGCGGTACACGAGCACCGCACCGATCCGGACGCCGGTCTCGGTGCCGAGCGTCGGTGGTGGGCCGGTGACGTAGGCACGCAGCTCCGCGTCGCCGGACCGGAGGACGAGCTCGGCGAAGTGCCCGCGCATGAGCACGCGGGACACCGTTGCCCGGACCGGGCCGTCGTCGGTGAGCACGACCTCCTCGGGGCGGACGAGGACCTCGTCGCCGGCCGGGACCGGGGTGCGGACGGCGGCCAGGAACGCGCCCGTGACACTGCTCGTGGCACCGATGAACGACGCGACGAACCGGGTCGACGGGCGGGCGTAGAGGTCGGTGGGCGACGCGACCTGCTCGATCCGCCCGTCGTGCATCACCGCGATCCGGTCCGAGATGCTCAGCGCCTCGTCCTGGTCGTGGGTGACGATCACGGTCGTGATGCCGAGGCGCTGCTGGATGCGCCGGATCTCGTCGCGGACGCTGACGCGGAGCTTCGCGTCGAGGTTCGACAGCGGTTCGTCGAGGAGCAGCACGTCGGGCTCCTGGACGATCGCGCGGGCCAGGGCGACGCGCTGCTGCTCGCCGCCGGAGATCGCGGTCGGCTTCGAGGTCGCGTGGTGGGTCAGGCCGACGAGGTCGAGCGCCTCGTGGACGCGCCGGGTCGTCTCGGCTTTCGACACCCGCCGGGTCCGCAGCGGGAACGCCACGTTCTGCGTCACCGTCATGTGCGGCCAGAGCGCGTAGTTCTGGAAGACCATCGCGCTCGGTCGGCGCTCGGGTCCCAGGTCGGTGACGTCCGCACCGCCCATCGTCACCGTGCCGCCGTCGACGGGCAGGAAGCCGGCCACCATGCGGAGCGTGGTGGTCTTGCCGCAGCCGGACGGGCCGAGCAGCGAGACGAGCTCGCCCTTCGCCACGTCGAGGTCGATGCCGGCGACGACGTCGCGTCCGCCGAGGGACTTGGTCAGTCCCCGCAGGACGAGACCGCCGGACGGGCGGCCGTCGGTGGGCCGGTCGACGGTCTGGAGGCCCGGTGCAGGGTCCGCGAGGAGCGTTGCGTCCGACATGTGGTCGCCTTTCGTGCTGCGTGTGGTCATCGGATCTGGAACCCGTCCGCCAGACGGCCGCCCATGATGTGCTTCCGGGCGAGGGTCATCAGCACCACGGACGGGATGCTCAGCGCGATCGCGAAGACCGCCGACACCTGGCGTGGTGAGTTGAGGACGAGCGAGTACATCGCGGTCGGCATCGTCATGTACGCCGGAGCGCCGACCAGGTACGTGCCCTGGGCCTCGTCGAAGGACGCCAGGAAGCTCATCACCATCGCGACGAGGATCCCCGGCCAGGCGATCGGGAACGTCACCGACCAGAACGTCCGCCAGCGTCCGGCACCGGCGTCGCGTGCGGCTTCCTCGAGGGAGCGCGGCACCGCCGAGAACGCCGCCGCGGGCAACCACGTCATGAACACGACGCAGCCGAGCACGTGCACGATGAGGATGCCCGTGACCGTGTTCATCAGGTTCAACGCCGTGAACATCGCGGACATCGTGACGAACAGCCCCATCTTCGGGAAGGCGTTCGTGGCGAACAGGCCGACCAGCACCACCCGACGCCCGGGGAACTCGATGCGGCTGATCGCCCACGCGGCCGGCAGGCAGACGACCGCGGCGATGAGGACCGTCAGCGGGGCGAGCACGAGCGAGTTCTGCACGGCGACGGCCAGCGACGGGTCCTGGAACACGGTCCCCCACCACTTGAGGGTCCACCCGTCGGGCAGCAGGTTCGGGTAGGTCCAGCTCGTGGCGAAGGCCCGGACGGCCAACCACAGCAGGGGTCCGGCGATGAACACGGCCAGGACGACGGCGGTCGCCCAGACCAGGGCGGTGCCGGTGAGGCGCTTGATCATCGCTGTCCCTTCCCGAGTTCGCGGGCGTTCGAGCGCACGGTCGACCGCAGGTACAGCACACTGGCGGCCGCGGCGAACGCGAACACGATGAACGCCATCGCGGTGGACTGCTGCGGACGGTTGTACGACTGGAAGTACTTGGAGATGTCGACGCCGAGCATCGTCGGGGCGTTCGGGCCGGTGAAGTACGGCACGGTGAACGACCCGAGCACGCCGATCACGGTGAACGTCGTCGCGATGACCATCGGAGTCGCGGCCATCGGCAGCAGCACCTGCCAGACGACGCGCCACGTGCTGGCACCGGCGTCCCGAGCGGCCTCGATCAGGGCGTCGGGGGTGCCCTGCAGCGCCCCGGCGATCATCAGCACGGCGAACGGCAGGCTCGTCCAGACGCTGCCGAACACGACCGCGACGAGCGTGTAGCCCCACACCGGCACGTCGATGCCGACCTGGGCACCGGCGCTCCGCAGGAACCCCTGCGCGTCGGTGAACGTCAGGATCGACCAGCTGGCGATCACCACCGGCACGAAGATCGGGACGACGGCGAGCACGCTGAGCGTCCGGCCGAGGAACCCGCCGCGCAGCCGCAGGATCACGGCGACGACCACCGCGAGTGCGATCGTCAGCCCGGTCGACGCGAGCGTGACCCCGATCGTGGCCGCGAGGTCGCGGAGGAACGTCGGGTTGCCGAGCAGCGTGCCGTAGACCGCGAACGAGAACCCGCTGACGGTGTCCTGGCCGATGTCGGCGAGTGCCTGGTTCAGGCCGCCGGTGAACCCGAGGCTGAACAGCGCCGCGTTGACCACCGGCACGCCGACGAACAGGACGACGACCAGCACCGGTGCGGTGACGAGCGCGAGGCCCTGGACGCGTCGGCGGCGCGCCAGACGCTCCTGGGTGGTGCGGCGGCCGGTCGGCCGACGGGGGCCCTGGGCTGGAGACGGGACGGCCGGGAGGCCCGTGGCGGTGTCGCCACGGGCCTCCCGGTCGAGCGCCGGGCCGTTCGGGACGGTCTGGGTCACTGCGGGACCTTCGCGTCCCACGCCGCGTTCATGTCGGCCTGGAACGCGCTCTGGAAGCCGAGGCGGAGCTTCGACGGGTCGGCCTTCGAGAACTGCTCGGCGACGCTCGACGGCAGCGAGCTGAGCGGGACGACCGGGTAGCCGGACACGGCCTTCGCGACGAGCTGCTGCCCCTGGGACGACAGGACGAAGTCGGCGAGTTCGTCGGCGGCCTGCTTCTTGGCCTTCGGCTCGGTCGCCGGGATGCCGAGGTAGCTCGCGCTGCCCGTGAACGACGGGTCGGAGATCTGCGTGAACGCGACGTCCTTGCCGATGGTGCCGGCCTTCTGCGCGGTGATGAACTGGTCGCTCCAGACCGGGGCCATCTGGATCTGGCCCGAGCCGAGCATCTGCAGCACCTGGTCGTTGCCGTTCGGGTAGACGCCCTTCTGGTACGTCGACGGGCCGAGGTCCTTGAGCGCGGCGAAGCCCGCGTCCCACTTCGACTCGAGCGACTTGTCGTACGTCGTCTGCATCTGGGTCTGCTCGGACTTCGACAGGTACTTGGCCAGCACCGTCATCACGAACGCGCCGCCCGAGCCACCGGAGGACGGCGAGTTGTAGGCGAACTGGCCCGGGTTGGACGTGATCCAGGCGAGCAGGTCGTCCAGGGTCTTCGGCGGGTTCGTGACCTTCTTCGTGTCGTAGGCGAGCAGCACGCTGGAGGCGCGGTACGGGATCGCCCGGTCGCCGCCCTGCTCCCGGGTGGCTGCGGGGACGTGGGCCAGGTTCGGGATCGCACGGGCGTCGGTCTTCGCCATCAGGCCGGCCTTGCCCGCCGTGGTGACGAAGCCCGCGTCGACCAGGTCGTAGGGCAGCGTCTTGTGCGCCTTGACCGCCGTGGCGAGGTTCGCCTGGGTCTGTGCGTCGTGCTCCCCGTGCAGGTCGATGCTGGTGTGGACGGTGATCTTCGGGTGCATCCGCTCGAAGGCGGGGATGAGCGACTTGTCCCAGAGGTCCTGGACGTTCGTGTCGCCGCTGATGAACACGTTCAGGCTCGTCGAGCCCGGGGTGGCTTCGGCGCCGTTCGAGGCGTTCGCGCTCTGGACGCAGCCGGAGAGGGCGATGGATGCGGCGGCCGCGATGGCGACGCCGGCGAGGACTCGGGTCTTCACGTCGGAGGTCTCCCTGGTTCGTGGGGGCAGTACTTCGGGGGAAGGAGGTGTGGGAACGTTCCCGCACCGGGGTCGAGTGTGGTGCGGTCGGGTGAACTCCAGGTACCGCGCTCGTCGCCGGGAGGTGAACTCCGGGCAGCGGGCTGCCGAGTCGTGGCCGAGCGGTCGGTGGGCCTCCGGCTCGGGCTGCTGCGAGGATGGCCAGATGGTCCTCCTCTCCCTGCCGACGTCGGTGGCGGCGGCGTGAACGGCGGCCGTGGCGCACAGCCGACGATCCTCGACGTCGCCGCCCGCGCCGGCGTCTCGAAGTCGGCCGTCAGCCGGGTCCTCTCCGGCACCGGACGGTTCTCCGACGAGACCCGCGAACGGGTCGAGCGGGCCGCCGCCGAACTCGGCTACGTCGCCAACGCCATGGCACGAGGACTGGTCAGCGGTCGGACGCACACGATCGGCATGCTCATGCGCGACGCGTCGTCGATGGTCTACACCGCACTGCACGCCGTGATGGAGCGCCGGGCCTCCGAGCTCGGGTACCGCGTCGTCACGACCACCGGCGTCGGCCGGGTCGAGGACGAGAAGTCCGCACTCGCCGCCCTGGTCTCGATGCGGGTCGACGGACTCGTGGTCTGCAGCGGCCTGATGCCCGCGGCCGAGATCGCCGACTTCGCGCCGCGCATCGCCACCGTGGTCGCCGGCCGTCCGGAGCTGCACCCGGCACTGTCCAGCGTCTACTGCGACGAGGTCGACGGCGGGGCGGTCATCGCGGACACCGTCGCCGACGCCGGGCACACCGCGGTCGTCGTGCTCACCGTGCCGATCGGCGACGCGATCACCCAGCACGCCCGGTCGCGAGCGATGGTCGAGCGACTCCGAGCACGCGGCATCCGGGTCATCGACATCGACGCGAGCTTCGTGCGTCCGCCCGAGGACCTGGCCGCCGACGTCGTCGACGTCATGCGCGAGTCGGGGGCCACCGCGGTGATGTGCCCGACCGACCGGCTCATGCTCGACCTGTGCGGGGCCCTCGCCCGTCGGGAGGTCCGCGTGCCGCAGGACGTCTCGGTGACCGGGTTCGACGGGGTCCGTCCGCTCGCCGACGACTGGATCGGGTTCACGACGTTCGCGCAGCCCATCGAGCGCATCGGCCGCGAGGCCATCGACCTCGTCGTCGCCCGCATCGACGACCCGGCCAGCGCCGTCGAACACCGGTCGCTGCGGGGCACGGTCGTCTCCGGCCGGACGCTCCTGCGGCGGTGACCAGGGGCACCACCGCCGGAGCCTGCGAGGATGGGGCCGTGGAGACTCGTACCTGGGGTTGGCTCGCGGCCGTCATCGACGTCGTGCTCATCGTGGCGTTCGCCGTCATCGGACGCTCGTCGCACGGCGAGGCGTTCGCGCCGCTCGGACTCTGGACGACCGCGTACCCGTTCCTGGCCGGCTGGGCCATCGCGTACGTGACCTCCGGGGCCTGGGCACGGCCGCTCGCGATCTGGCCGACCGGCGTCGTGGCGTGGATCCTGACCGTGTTCGTCGGCATGGCGATCCGGGTCGCGACCGGGCAGGGCGTCGTCGACGGCAACCCGCTGCCGATCTCGTTCCTCATCGTGGCGACGATCGTGCTCGGCGTGTTCCTGGTCGGCTGGCGGCTCCTCGCGCGACTGGTGCTGCGGGTCCGGTCAGGTCGGCGTGCGGCAGACGCTCCGGGTGCCGGCGACGCCAGGTCGGTCGGCTAGGAGCCAGCGTCCGCTAGAAGAGGCCGCCGCGCGGACCCTCGTCGGGACCGTCGAGCCCGCGGAACATGTCCGACACCAGCGCGGCGATCTGGGGTTCGACGAGCCGCTCGACCGCTTCGGCGATGCGCTCCCGGTGGTCGAGCAGCGCCAGGCACACCGCCGTGCCGGTCGACCGCGCAGCCTCGTCGGACAGTTCGATCTCGTGGCGGAGCGCGGCCTTCGCCTCGTCCGACAACGGCTCGCGGGGCTCCTGGGCGTCCGCCCCGGTACCCGCGAGCTCACCGAGGGTGAACAGGAACGGCTCCCCCGGCTCCGGCTGCGGATCGATGTCCAGGCCCTGGAACTCCGGCGACAGCCCCTCGGCCGGCTGGTACCCCGAGCGTCGCTTGCGTGCCGCGGCCCGCTCGAGCTCCCGCTGCAGCAGCGGCAGGTTCTTGGCGGTGTAGTCGTCGACGGCGTCCTCGACGATGGCGGACATCCGACCGATCAGCGCGTGCTGCACCGGGTGCGGCACGTCCGGTCCGAACCCGGCCGCCGCGGCGATCGGGGAACCGGTGCAGCGCCGGCAGATCCGGGTGCGAGGGCGTGCGGTGCCGATCTGCCAGCGGGGCAACCAGCGCAGCCAGACGTCGACGGCGTTCCGCACGCGTCCGTCGATGCCGTCCATCCTGCAAGCGTAGGCGGCGCGCCCGGGATCCAGCCCGAGGCTCGGGGCAGCGGACAGAACTCGGCGGATGCAGGACGGATCCTGTCCGCCTGGCCGAGGCTCGGCTCGGCGCGGAACGGGCGGTACGGGCGGTACGGGCGGGCAGGGCGGCCGGGAGGCGCGGGGCGCGGCCGTCAGGCCGGCTCGGTCACGAAGTCGATCAGCTCCTCGACACGACCGAGCAGCTGAGGCTCGAGGTCGGCGAAGGTCCGCACCTGGCCGAGGATCCGCTGCCACGCCCGGGCGATGTCGGCCTGCTCGGCGTGCGGCCACCCGAGCGCCTGACAGATGCCGGCCTTCCACTCGATCGACCGCGGGATCGTCGGCCACGCCTGCAGTCCGACGCGCGCCGGCTTCACCGACTGCCAGACGTCGACGAACGGGTGCCCGACGACGAGGACGTGCGCGCCCCACTTCCCGCGCATCACGGCGTCGGCGAAACGGGACTCCTTCGAGCCCGGCACGAGGTGGTCCACCAGGACGCCGACGCGGCGCTCCCGGGTCGGCCGGAAGTCGTCGAGCACGTCGGCCAGGTTGTCGACGCCGGACAGCTCCTCGACGACGACGCCCTCCACTCGGAGGTCGGCACCCCACACCTTCTCGACGAGTTCGGCGTCGTGCTTGCCCTCGACCATGATCCGGCTCGGGAGGGCCACCCGGGCACGCTGCTGCTCGACGGCGAACGACCCGGACGCGGTGCGGAGGCGACCACCGTCGGACGTGTGCCGGACCGCCGGGGCGGCACCGGGCCTCCCGGCCGTGGCGGTGGACCGAGCCGGCGGGGCGGCCGCGGCGGACCGACCGACCGGAGCGTGCGGGCGGCTCAGGGTGACGAGTTCACCCTCGAGCAGGAACTGGCCGACGAAGGGGAAGGCGCGGACGCGGCCCTTCCAGTCCTCCAGCGAGACGTTGCCGGCCTCGAGCCCGACCACGGCGCCGGCCCAGCCGGAGTCCGGGTCCTCGAGCACCATGTCGCGCTCGAGCGGCACCTGCCGCACCTTCTGCACACCCCGCGAGCGCCAGTCGCCCGAGAGCACGTCACTGCCGTACCGGTCCTCGTCCACCCGCACGAGCGTACTGTCGACGGGCGTCCGGACAACGTCGACCGGCCGGTCCCCCCTCATCCCGACGGAAGGCACACCCCGTGCGCGCAACAGTCATCCACGCCCCCCGCGACATCCGTGTCGAGGAGCGCGACGCCCCCACGATCCTCACCCCGTCCGACGCCGTCGTCCGTGTCGTCGCCGCCTGCGTCTGCGGCTCGGACCTCTGGCCCTACCGCGGCGTCCGCGACACGGCGGAACCGCGTGCGATCGGCCACGAGTTCGTCGGTGTCGTCGACCAGGTCGGCGACGACGTGACCGACCTGCACGTCGGCGACTTCGTCATCGCCCCCTTCACCACCAACGACGGCACCTGCCAGGCCTGCGCCCACGGCATGACGAGCGGCTGCGACCACGGCTCCACGTTCGGCGTCACGCCGGACGCGTACGGCCACCCGCTCGGCGGCGCCCAGGCCGAGTACGTCCGCGTGCCGGACGCCGCCGCCAGCCTGGTGGTCGTGCCGGGTCCGGTCGACGACGACCTGGTGCCGTCGCTCCTGACCCTGTCGGACGTGTTCTCCACCGGACACCACGCGGCCGTCTCGGCCGAGGTCGGCCCGGGCAAGACCGTCGTCGTGGTCGGCGACGGAGCGGTCGGGCTGTCCGCGGTCCTGGCGGCGAAGCGCCTCGGTGCCGAGCGGATCATCGCGATGAGCCGGCACGCCGACCGGCAGGCCCTCGCGCGCGAGTTCGGCGCGACCGACATCGTCGAGGCCCGTGGTGACGAAGGCGTCGCGGCCGTGCGGGAGCTGCTCGGCGGGGACCTCGCCGACTGTGCGCTCGAGGCCGTCGGCACAGCGGAGAGCATGGACCAGGCGCTCCGCGTCGTCCGCGCCGGCGGTGCGGTCGGCTACGTCGGCGTCCCCGCGGGCGACCCGGAGCTGCCGATGCCGTTCCTGTTCGCGAAGAACATCACGGTCGGCGGCGGCATGGCCCCGGCACGTGCGTACATCGAGGAGCTGCTGCCCGACGTGCTGTCGCGGGCGATCGACCCGGGCAAGGTGTTCGACCTCGAGCTGCCCCTCGACGAGGCCCCGGAGGCGTACGCCGCGATGGACGAGCGCCGCGCCATCAAGGTGCTCCTGCGCCCCTAGCCCCTCTCCCTCGCAACACGCAACGTGGGCGGTCCGGCGCAGCGGTACTCCGTTGCGCAGGACCGCCCACGTTGCGTTCCGCGGACGCGCCGCGGACGCACCGCGCCGCGGAAGCGCCGCCGCGGAGGGTCAGCCGCGGACGGCGAGGACGCGGTGCGGGGACGCGGGCTCGGCGCGCCAGCCGGCGGGCAGGGCCGCGGCGAGCTCGGGGACCGTGAAGCTCCGGCGGATGGAGCGGAGGCCGTCCTCGCGGATGAAGGTGCCGGCCGACACGAACGACGCCCCGATCGCGTACAACCGGTAGGCGGACACCGAACGTCGGATGTCGGAGTGCACACTGCGGCCGACGGCGAGCTCCGCCGAGTCCCGGAGGAACGCGCCACGCTCGGTGTCGTCGAGGTGGTGCAGCACGTGGTTCGACACGACGACGTCGAACCGCTCCCCCGCCGCGACCAGGTCGCCGCTGGACTGCGTCCGGAAGGTCACACCGGCCGTCGTCTGCCGCTCCGCCGCCGCGATCGCGCGCGGGTCCGGGTCGACGCCGACGACCTCGAGGTCGAACCCGTCGCTCCGCGCCCACCGCACCAACGACCGGGCGAGGTCACCGCCACCGCAGCCGAGGTCGAGCACGCGGGCGCGTCCGGCCGCTGGCAGTGCCGGCACGACGTGGGTGCGCCACACCGACCGCCAGCCGGACACCGCGGCGTTCACCAGCGCGAAGCGTCGGAACGTCCGGTCGAGCGTCGCGGGGTCGCAGTCCGGGTCGTCCATCAGCTCGCGCAGGTCGACGGCGCGGGTGGACAGGTCGATCGGCCCGGTCACGCCCCGACCCCGACGGGGAGGACCGCGCCTTCTGCGTCGACCACTGCCGGCGCACCGCTAGCGTCCGCCGCGGCGACTGGACTCCCGACGACCGTCAGGGACGCCGCCTCGACCGTCAGCCCCGGCCCGAAGGCCAGCGCGACGACGGGCGTGCCGTCCGCGGGACCGGCCTCGAGGGCCGCCCGGAGGACGAACAGCACCGTCGCACTCGACATGTTGCCGTGGTCGCGGAGGACCGCTCGGCTCGCCGTCAACGCACTGTCCGGCAGGTGCAGAGCGTCCTGGGTCCGATCCAGGATCGCCCGGCCACCCGGGTGCACAGCCCACACCGGCACGTCGTCCGGCGTCCACCCGCGCGGGTCGAGGAGCGGCGCGACGGCCTCGGCCGCGTGCACGCCGATGAGCTTCGGCACCTGCGTGCTCAGCACCATCTCGAAGCCCGCGTCGCCGATGTTCCACGCCATCTCGCTCGCGCCCTCGGGCAGGACCATGGTGGTGAAGGCATCGAGGCGGAGGCCGGGGCCGTCCGCCGTCACGACCGCCGCTGCGGCACCGTCGCCGAAGACGCTGTTCGCGACGATCTGGTCCGGGTCCTCGGAGTTCCGCACGTGCAGCGTGCAGAGTTCGGCGCAGACGACCAGGACGACCGCGCTCGGGTCGGCGCCGACGAACGCGTCGGCGATCCGGAGCGCCGGGAACGCGGCGAAGCACCCCATGAACCCGACGTGCTGGCGGAAGACGTTCCGGGGCAGGCCGAGCTCCTCGACGATCGCCAGGTCCGGGCCCGGCTGGGTGAAGCCGGTGCAGGACACGGTCACGACGTGGGTGACGGTCGCGGGGTCGACGGCGGCGCGCTGCAGGGCGTCCCGCGCGGCTCCGACGAACAGGGGCGGGGCGAGCTCACGGAACCGGTCGTTCCGGGTGCCGGTGCTCGGCGAGGTGAGGACACCGTCGGCGTCGCGGAACGTGCCGGGTCCGGCAGCGGAGTCGAGCTCCGGCAGGACACTGTGGCGGTGCTCGACCTCGGAGGCGTTGAAGGCAGCGGGGACGAGCCGCGAGGCGAGCCTCCCGAGGCCGGGCTGGGCGGCGAACAGGTCGCGGACCGACGCCTGCCCGAGGGTGGTCCGCGGGACGGCGGTACCGATGGCTCGGATCGTTGCTGACACGCTCCATCCTGTCACCGGATCGCTGACGTGTCCCCAGGATGGACGGGAGGCCCGTGGCGATCTCGCCACGGGCCTCCGGTCATGCACGTCCAGCGCTGGGTCGCGCAGGGTCGTGCTCGGTCCTACTGCTGCTGCGCGCGCTCCAGCACGAGCTCGCGCACACGTGCCGCGTCCGCCTGGCCCTTCATCGCCTTCATGACCGAGCCGATGATCGCGCCAGCCGCCTGGACCTTGCCGTCGCGGATCTTCTGCAGCACGTCCGGCTGCCCGGCGAGGGCTTCGTCGACGGCCGCGGTCAGGGCGGAGTCGTCCGAGACGACCTTGAGCCCACGGGACTCGACGACCTGCGCCGGCGAGCCCTCACCGGCGATGACGCCTTCGAGGACCTGGCGTGCGAGTCGGTCGGTCAGGTCGCCGGACTCGACGAGCGCGATGACCTCAGCCACGTGCTGCGGCGACACGAGGTCACCGGGCGCGGCGTCCTGCGCGTTCGCGACACGGCTGATCTCGCCGGTCCACCACTTGCGGGCGGCCTGCGGGCCGGCACCGGCGTCGATGGTCGCCTGGACCTCGTCGAGGAGGCCGCCGTTGACGACGTCCTGGAACTCGAGGTCCGCGAAGCCCCACTCGCCCTTCAGGCGACGGCGGCGGGCCACCGGTGCCTCGGGCAGGCTCGCACGGAGCTCTTCGATGAGTGCCGGGTCGGGCACGACGGGCAGCAGGTCCGGCTCCGGGAAGTACCGGTAGTCGTCGGCGTCCGACTTGGGACGGCCGGCCGAGGTGCGGCCGGTGTCCTCGTGCCAGTGCCGGGTCTCCTGCGTGATCGTCCCGCCGGCGGCGAGGATCGCGGCCTGGCGCTGGATCTCGTACCGGATGGCACGCTCGACGGCGCGGAACGAGTTGACGTTCTTCGTCTCGGTGCGGGTGCCGAGCTTCTCCTGGCCCCACGGGCGCAGCGAGATGTTCGCGTCGCAGCGCAGGTTGCCACGCTCCATGCGGGCCTCGGAGACGCCGAGCGCGCGGACGAGGTCACGGATGACCTGCACGTAGGCGGCCCCGAGCTCGGGTGCGCGCTCCTTGGCGCCGACGATCGGCTTCGTGACGATCTCGACCAGCGGGACACCGGCACGGTTGTAGTCGACGAGCGAGTACTCGGCGCCCTGGATGCGGCCGGTGGCACCGCCGACGTGGGTCAGCTTGCCCGCGTCCTCTTCCATGTGGGCACGCTCGATCGGCACCTGGAAGATCGTGCCGTCGGCGAGCTCGACCTCGACCTCGCCCTCGAAGGCGATCGGCTCGTCGAACTGCGAGATCTGGTAGTTCTTCGGGTTGTCCGGGTAGAAGTAGTTCTTCCGCGCGAACCGCGAGCTCTCGGCGATCGAGCAGCCGAGCGCGAGCCCGAGCTGGATCGAGTAGCGCACGGCCTGCTCGTTGACGACCGGCAGAGACCCGGGCAGCCCGAGGTCGACCGGCGTCACGTTGGTGTTGGGCTCGCCGCCGAAGAAGTTCGGCGCGTCCGAGAACATCTTCGTGGCCGTCGCGAGTTCGACGTGCACCTCGAAGCCGAGGACCGGCTCGAACCGCTCGATCGCCTCGTCGAAGTCCATGAGTGCGTCCTTGGCCATCAGATGACACCTTCCTCTGCGGCGGACTGCTGTGCGGCGTCCAGGTTCGGGATCCGTGAGATCAGCGGGGCACCCCACTGCTGCTCGAGCAGACGCTCGAGTGCGGCGCCGACCCGGTAGAGCCGGGCGTCCTCACGCTGCGGGGCCATCAGCTGCACACCGGTCGGCAGGGAGTCCTCGGGCGCCAGGCCGTTCGGGATGCTCATGCCGGGCACACCCGCCAGGTTCGCGGGGATCGTGGTGAGGTCGTTGAGGTACATCGCGAGCGGGTCGTCGATGCGCTCACCGATCTTGAACGCGGTGGTCGGCGCCGACGGGCTGATGAGCAGGTCGACCTGCTCGAACGCGGCGGTGAAGTCGCGCTGCACGAGCGTGCGGACCTTCTGCGCGCTGCCGTAGTAGGCGTCGTAGTACCCGGCGCTCAGGGCGTAGGTGCCGAGGATGATGCGTCGCTTGACCTCGGGACCGAAGCCGGCTTCACGTGTGGCCGCCATGACGTCCTCGACCGTGGCACCGTTCTCCGGCGTGACACGCAGGCCGAATCGGACCGAGTCGAACTTCGCGAGGTTCGACGACGCTTCCGCCGGCAGGATCAGGTAGTAGGCGCTGATCGCGTAGGCGAACGACGGGGCGTCGATCTCGACGACGACCGCTCCGGCGGACTCGAGCAGCGCGACCGTCTCCTGGAACCGCTGGGTGACGCCGGCCTGGAAGCCCTCGCCCCCGGCGAGCTCCTTGACGACGCCGATCCGGACGCCCTTGAGGGAGTCGGCCTGCAGACCGTCACGCGCGGCAGCGGCGAACGAGGGCCACTCCTGTCGCAGCGAGGTGGAGTCCTTCGGGTCGTGCCCGCCGATGACGTCGTGCAGGAGCGCGGCGTCGAGGACGGTCCGGGACACCGGTCCGATCTGGTCGAGGCTCGACGCCAGGGCGATCGCCCCGTAGCGGCTGACGCCACCGTAGGTGGGCTTCACGCCGACGGTGCCCGTGACGGCACCCGGCTGGCGGATCGACCCACCGGTGTCCGAGCCGAGCGCGAGCGGGGCTTCGAACGCGGCGACCGCGGCGGCCGAGCCACCGCCGGACCCGCCGGGGATACGGTCGAGGTCCCACGGGTTGTGCGTCGGACCGTACGCCGAGAACTCGGTCGACGAGCCCATCGCGAACTCGTCCATGTTGGTCTTGCCGAGCGGCACCAGGCCGGCACGGCGGAGCTTGGCGACCGGGGTGGCGTCGTACGGCGGCACCCAGCCTTCGAGGATCTTCGAGCCCGAGGTGGTCGGCATGTCCTGCGTGCACAGGACGTCCTTGACGGCGATCGGCACACCGGCGAGCGGCCCGAGGTCGTCCCCGGCCGCACGGCGGGAGTCGATGGCCTTCGCGGCGGCGATCGCGTTCTGGTTGACGTGCAGGAACGCGTGCACGTCCCCGTCGACGGCGGCGATCCGGTCGAGGTGGGCCTGCGTGGCCTCGACGCTCGAGACGTCGCGGGCCACCAGGGCGTCGGCGAGCGCGGCAGCGCTCAGCGTGGTGATGTCGTGGGTCACTGTTCTTCCGCCTACTGTTCTTCGCCGAGGATCGCGGTCACCCGGAAGCGTTCGCCGTCCGAGTCGGGGGCGCCGGAGAGCGCCTGCTCCTGGGTCAGCGTCTCGCCGACCACATCGGGGCGGGACACGTTCTCGAGCGGGACCGGGTGGCTCGTCGCGGGGACGTCCGGGGTCGCGACCTCGGTGACCTTGGCGACGCTGTCGACGATGAGTGACAGCTCCTCGGTCATCTTCTCGATCTCGTCGGGCGTGAGTGCGATACGTGCGAGGTTCGCCAGGTGTGCGACCTGCTCGCTCGTGATGTCAGGCATGGTGCTCCGTCGATCGGTTCGTGGAATGCGCACCAGTCTATTGGGCGGGCCGCGCGGGGGTCGGACGGCTGTGGACGGTCGGCGCCGGGCACTCCGCTGTGCAGGACGGTCTGGAGGCCCGGTGCCGGCCCGTCGGACCGGCACCGGGCCTCCAG
>NZ_JASDDD010000029.1:0-41721 GCF_030407555.1 Curtobacterium sp. APC 4022 | reverse complement strand
CCTGCCGCGGGTCGCCCCGGCCGTCTCCGGCAGGACCGGAGCGAGGGGCGGGACGGAGGGGGTGCTGACGACCGGGTCCAGGCGGGCGGACTGCGCCACACCGGTGGGTGCCGACGCGCCGATGATCGCGTCGAACGTCGGGGCGGCCGTGGCGGCCGTGGCGGCCGGCGGGACGACCCGGGCCTGCTGTCGGGCGAAGCGTGCGGGCGTGCGGTAGCCGATCGGGCCGACCGGCTCGGGCTCACCGCCCTCGACGACGACGTGCTCGAGGCCCGGTACCGAGAACCGCGGCTGACCGGCCGCCGGTACGACGGGGACGGCCGGCGTGGGCGGCAGAGCGGGGCCGGACGCTGACCAAGCGGTGTCACTCCCACCAGGGGCGGGCGCGCCGACGGCCGGCAGCCAGGACCCGGACGGCACCGGTGCTTCCGGGGTGGCCGGGGCCGCTACGTCCGCGGCTGCCGGTACCCCGGACTGCGGTGTGTACCAGTTGGCAGGCGCACCGGGTGTGGCGGAGTCGACGGGGCTGAGCGGTGGGTGCTGGACTTCCGCGACGGGCACATCGGTCCCGGGCGCGACGGGCATCGCCATGCTGGCTGCACCGGCGCCACGACGTCCGGTCGGCGCATGCTGCCCGGCACCGTGCTGCCCGGCACCGTGTTGCCCGGCACCGTGTCGGCCGACCGCGGAGCTGCCCGCCGGGACCGTGGTGACGGTCACGCCGCTGCCGGGTGCGTTGACGGTGGGCGCACTGACGACGGGAGGGCTGGAGACCGGGGCGAAGGGGATCGTGTCGACGTTCGGGGACGTCGGGGCCGGCGGCAGCAGCTCCTGCGCCGGCGGGTAGTCGGGGGCGACCGCGTTCGGGTCGAGGGCCGGCGTGGCGGAGGTGCGGAGCGCCTCCAGACTGACTGCGTCGACCGCGAGGGCCGCGTCGACCGCCGGGACAGCGCCGACCGAGGGGCCTGCGCCGATCGCGGGGACTGCGCCGGCGGAGGGAACCGCCCCGGCGGAGGGAACTGCCCCGACCGCGGGGAGTGCCCGGGCGACGGGGCGGCCGCTGACCTCCACGCTGCCGACGGCGGGGGCGACTCCGGCGCTCGCCGCAGTCGGTGCCGCCACCACGGGGCGGGCGTCCTCCGGCGGAGCGGTGACCCATGCGGGTACCGCCCGGCGGGGTCGCTCGGACTCGGGCATGCGATGAGACGCCACGGCCGCTGTTCCTCTCCCTGGATTGATCCATCGTCAGTTCTACCGGGGAGGAACAGCGGCCGAGAGCCCCAGTCAGAGGGGGTCGAGCGCGGGGTGCGTCGACGTCACATGTCGCGGTAGCGCTTCGCGGCGGCGAGGGCCTCGCGGAGCTCGTCGACGGTCAGGCGCGGGCCGTAGCCGGGGGTGTCGCGCTGGATGCGCCATCCCTCGGCGAGGGCGCCGGCGTCGACGGTGTCGAAGCCGAACTCGTCGATCAGGTCGGCGACGGTCGTCTTGGCAGCGGCGTCGTCACCGGCGATCACGAGGGCGCGGCGGTCCGGGGTGCCGGCGGGGGTGGCGTGCTCGGTGAGGTGGTCCGCGCCGATGTGGTTGAAGGCCTTGACGACGTGGGCGCCGACCAGGTGGTCCTGCAGCATCTCGGCCGTCGTGGTGGTCTCCTCGTCGAGGGCCGCGATCTGGCCGTCGCGCTCGGGGTAGTAGTTGTTCGTGTCGATGACGACCTTGCCGACGAGCGGCTCGACGGGGATCGTGTCGATGGCGCCGAGCGGCACGGTGACGACGACGATCTCGCCCTGGGTGGCGGCGTCCTCGCGGGTGCCGGCGGTGGCGTGCTCGCCGAGCTCGGTGACGAGGTCGGTGAGGGTCTCCGGTCCGCGTGAGTTCGCGATCACGACCTGGTGGCCGTGCTGCACCGCGAGGCGTGCGAGCTGGGATCCGATGTTGCCTGCTCCGATGATTCCGATGGTTGTCATGCACGGTGCAACACGAGCGCGGCCAGGGCATTCCGTCTGGCGTTCCCCGGAGCGCGGTGGCACCGGAACCTGAACGGCGGTGCAGGATGGCGGCATGACACACGAGTTCCGGAACGAGGCCGACCGAGACCGGTATGCCATGTACGTCGACGGGACCCTCGTGAGCGTGCTCGACTACCGCGTCAACGGTGACGCGATCGCCTTCCCGCACACGTACACGGTGCCGGCGCACCGGGGCCACGGGTACGCGGGCGAACTCGTGGAACACGCCGTGTCCGACGTCGAGACGACGTCGTCGAAGCGCATCGTCCCGATGTGCTGGTTCGTCAGCCAGTGGTTCGACGAGCACCCCGAGAAGAACGACCTCCTCAGCCGCGGCGTCGCGGACTGACCCACCGAGAGACCGCCATGCCCCGCATCGTCCCCTTCCTCTGGTTCGACGACCAGGCCCAGCACGCCACCGAGTACTACACGGAGCTGTTCCCCGACTCACGGATCGACGGCGTCGGCCGCGGTCCGGACGGCTCGGTCCTCGTGGTCGAGTTCACCCTGATGGGCCAGCCCTACCGGGCGATGAACGGCGGCCCCGGGCACCCGTTCACCGACGCACTCTCGCTGCAGGTCGACGTCGACACGCAGGAGGAACTGGACCGGATCTGGGACGCCCTGATCAACGAGGGCGGGCACCCGGTGGCGTGCGGCTGGCTGGTCGACCGCTGGGGCCTGTCGTGGCAGGTCACCCCGTCGATGATGGGCGAGCTGATGGCAGCCGGCGGCGACCACGCGGCGGCCACCCGGGTCCACGAGGCGATGCGGGACATGGTGAAGCTCGACATCGCCGCACTCCGGTCGGCGGCTGCCCCGGCCTGAGCCCGACGCCCGCCGGCGCCCCGGTCGGTCGCCGATGTCCCCTCTTCGGCGGACGCCCGGTTATCGTGGGGCGACACCGTCGGCGGAGGGGCCCGCGTCAGCGATGCGGGGACCGCCACGCAAGCACCACGCCCTGACCAGGGGCGACCGACCTCCGGCCGACGCCGGACGACAGACTGGAACACCATGGCCGACCCGAGGGGCCCCGGGATCCGCGAAGCGGACATCGGACGGGCGTACACCGAGCTCTCCCGCATCACCCGCCGAGCGAGCGTCCGTGCGCGCGGCACCGACGACGTGTTGAGCATCGTGGACCAGTCGCTGGTCGACTTCGTCGTCCAGCACCCCGGGTGCATGGCGATCGACATCGCTCGCTACCTGCGGCTGAACCGGTCGACGATCTCGCGGCAGCTCTCCGGGCTGCTCGTCGCGGGCCTGGTCCGCACGGTCGACGGCGGTTCCGGCAACGCGAAGCCGCTCGAGGCGACCGACGCCGGCCGTGCGGCGCTGGCGCGGTCCGTGCAGCTGCACCGGGACGCCCTGGTCGAACGGTTGGCGGAGTGGTCCGACGACGACGTGGCACTGCTCGCCGGCATGCTCGAACGGCTCGGTGCCGCCGACGAGGTCGACCTGCCGATGCCGAGCCGCGACCCCGGCGAGTGACGGCGAACCCGTGAGCACCACGCTCGTCCTGCTGTCGGACACGCACCTGCCGAAGCGGGCGAAGGACCTGCCGGCCGAGCTGTGGGCCGACATCGACGCCGCCGACCTGGTCGTGCACGCCGGCGACTGGGTGGACCTGGCGACGGTCGACCTGCTCCGAGCCCGGTCCCGCGACCTGCTCGCCGTCCGCGGCAACAACGACCTGGGCTTCGAGGACCACCTGCCCCTCGTCGCCACCCGCCGCATCGAGTCGCTGCGCTTCGCCGTCGTGCACGAGACCGGTCCGGCGACCGAGCGCGGACGTCGGGCCGAGGCGGACCACCCCGACGTCGACGTCCTGGTCTTCGGCCACTCGCACATCCCCTGGGACTCCACCGCACCGAACGGCATGCGTCTGCTCAACCCCGGCTCGCCGACGGACCGCCGACGACAGCCCGACCACACGTGGATGCGCTGCGAGGTCGACGGGTCGGACCTGTCGGTCACGCTGGTCCGGCGAGCCCCCGGCGCGGACGGCATCCGCCTGGTCGCGTCCCCGGAAGCGTCCTGACGCGCGACGGTTCGACCGGGAGGCCCGTCCCGCCTCCGTCAGACCGGCTCACCCTGGCCAGACCGGTTCGCCCAGGTCGACGTGGCTCGCCGGTCAGACCGGCTCGCCCAGCTGTTCCGGCATCCGGAAGAACGCGAGCTCCTGCGCCACCGACTGCCGGAACGCGCGCGCCATCCGCCCCCGCAGCTCGGGGTCGGCCCGCCGCGCGAGCTCCTCGACGAGCTCCGCGGCCCGCACGCTCGAGGCCGCGAACCCCGGGTCCCCGTACGCCGTGATCCAGTCGGCGAACGGGTGCCCGACCGGAGCCGTGCCGAGCCGTTCCCCGACCCAGGCGTAGACCCGGAAGCAGGGCAGCACCGCAGCCGCGAGCACGCTGACGTCCCCGGTGGCGCCGACGTCTCCGGTGGCGCTGACGTCTCCGGCGCCCTGCTTTGCCGCGTCGGCGAGGTGCGCGAGGTACCCGGCGCACACCGGGTGGACCGGGTCGTCCGCGTGCGATCCGGCGAGCCGACGGTGGTGCAGGTCGCGGGCTTCGGCCGCGCAGCCCTCGCTGGCGGTCGTCCAGAACGCGGCGGCCTCCCCGGTGGACCCGGCGGCGATCGTGGCGAGGTGCTGTTCGTACGCCCGCAGGTAGTGGACGTCCTGCGCCAGGTAGCCCGCGAACACCTCGGGGTCGAGCGTGCCGTCGGCGAGACCTCGGAGGAACCGGCAGTCCAGCGTCTCGTCGAGCACCTCGGTCGCGTCGACCCACCAGGCGTCGGTCCAGCGTGGTGTCGGCAGGGCCTCCCGGACGAGGGCGTTGTGGTCGATCGGCCCGTGACCGCGGCCGACCTGCAGGGCGTCGGCACCGCGGAGGGCGGCCGTCAGCCAGGTCTTCGCCGACCCGACCGCCAGCTCCCAGTCGCCGTGCCGGGCGACGAGGGTGGCGATCGCACTCGACAGGGAGCACCCGGTGCCGTGCGTGTTCGTCGTCGCGACCCGGGGACCGGTGAACACCCGGACGCTGCCGTCCGGGGCGACCAGGGCGTCGTCCGAGGTCGGCCCGTCGTCGTGGCCGCCCTTCGCGAGCACCCGAACGTCCCACCGGCGGGCGACGGCACGGGCGGCGTCGATGCCGTCGATCGTGGTGCCGTCGGTCGACGCCGCGTCCGCCAGCTGGGCGAGGACCCGGAGTTCGTCGCGGTTCGGCGTGACCAGGTCGGCGAGGGCGAACAACTCCGTCATCGCGGACTCGGCGTCCGCGTCGAGCAGCCGGTCGCCGCTCGTCGCCACCATCACCGGGTCGACCACCACCCACGCCGGCCGGTGTGCCCGGAGCCAGTCGACGACGACCCGCACGACCTCGGCCGTGCCGAGCATCCCGGTCTTCACCGCGTCGATCGTCACGTCGTCCGACACCGCGTCGAGCTGCTGCCGGAGGAACACCGCGTCGGGGACGTGCACCGACCGGACCCCGACGGTGTCCTGCGCGACCAGTGCCGTGACGACCGCCAAGCCGTACCCGTCGTGCGCCGCGATCGACTTGAGGTCCGCCTGCACCCCGGCACCACCCGTCGGGTCCGTGCCGGCGATGCTGAGCACCCGCGGCAGCGGCGCAACCGGAACACCTGCGCTCCCGCTCACCGTCCCGCTCCGTCCCACGCCGCCACGAACGCCCGAGCGGCAGCGCCCGGGTCCGGCGCCGCACAGATGCCCGAGACGACGGCGACACCGGCGGCCCCGGCCTGCCGGAGCGGCCCGACGTCGTCGAGGGTCACGCCGCCGATGCCGACGCACGGCACGGTCGTCGTCGCCGCCAGTCGTCCGAACCCGGCGACGCCGAGCGCCGGCGGGTGGTCCGGCTTCGTGCTGGTCGGGTGCACGACACCGACCCCGAGCAGGTCGACCGACCCGGCGGGCATCGTCGCGACCTCCACCAGGTGCCGCGTCGTGTTCGCCGTCAGCCCGACGTGGGCGTCCGGGCCGAGCAGTGCACGGGCGGCGCTCGCCGGGACGTCCGACTGGCCGAGGTGCACGCCGGCGACCCGGTGCCCCGCGTGCCGAGCGGCCAGGGCGACGTCGAGTCGGTCGTCCACGACCACCAGCGCCCGGTCGCCCACCGCATCGGCCACGGCGGCGGTGAGTGCCAGCAGGTCCCGAGCCGACGCGGTCTTGTCACGCACCTGCACGATCCGGACCCCGGCACCGACCGCGGCCCGGACCACGCCGAGCACCCCGTGCCCGTGCCGGTCGGCCAGCGCGGAGTCGGTCACCAGGTAGACGCCGAAGTCGTCCGTACCGGGCATCAGGCGGCCCCGCCGGCGATGCCGAGGACGGCCGCAGCCGACGTGTCGGCGGTGATCCGGGCCTCCCGGACGACGTCCTCCGGCGTCAGCGAGGCGAGCCGGTCGAGGAACAGCGGCTGGAAGGTACCGGGACCGCCGGCGTCCCGCGCGGCCAGCTCGGCGGCGATCGTGTGCACCGCCGTCGCGGCGACGGCCGCGTCCAGCGGACTGCCGGGAGCCACCGCCGCGAAGGCCGCCACGACCGCCCCGAGCGCGCACCCGCCGCCCGTGATCTGGGTGAGGAGCTCCGTGCCGTTCGCCACCCGCACCAGTCCGGACGGCCCGACCAGCAGGTCGACCGGACCCGAGACGGCGACGGCCCCGACGGTGTCGCCCCGGACGGCCGCGACCGCGGCGTCGTGCGCGTCCTCCGTCCCGACGGTGCTGTCGACACCACGACCGCCCGCCGAGGCACCGAGGACCGCGAGCACCTCCGACGCGTTCCCGCGGAGGACCGTGGGCCGGAGCGCGAGCAGGTCACGCGCCAACGCGGTCCGGACCGGCAACGACCCCACCGCCACCGGGTCGAGGACCCACGGCGTCCCGGCAGCCACCGCGGCGGCCGCGGCTTCGAGCGACGCGACGCGCGGCTCGGCGTGCGGGGTACCGGTGTTGACGAGCAGTCCGTCCGCGACGCCGGCGAACGGCCCCGCCTCGGTCGGCACGTCGACCATCGCGGCCGACGCCCCCAGCGCGAGCAGCACGTTCGCGGTGACGTTCTGCACCACCGTGTTCGTGATGCACTGCACCAGCGGCGCCCGGGTGCGGACGGCCTCCAGCAGGTCGGCGGTTCGGTGGGCCCAGTCGATCGTGGGCGCAGCGTTCTCCATGGACGATCCCTTCGCGAGTACGAGCTCGAGCAGGTTCGACGGGTGTGATCTCAGCCGCTCGGATGCGGCACCCCGTGTCTCGGACGACACCGTACACGCATCGGCACCGACGTCCAGGGGCTCCTGACGGACGTTTGTGGAAGGGTGGACACGTGGACGACGAACGACGGACCGCGACGCCTGCCGGACCGCCGCCCGGACCCCCCTCCGGCCCCCGCGACCCGGGCGACGCCTGGGCGTACGGCGCGGACGGCACGAAGGCCTGGGGCCGCTTCGGCGCCGCTGGCCTGCTCGTCGACGACGGACACGGCCGCGTCCTGCTGCAGCACCGCGTCGAGTGGAGCCACCACGGCGGCACCTGGGGCATCCCCGGCGGTGCCCGTCACCAGCACGAGGACCCCGTCACCGCCGCCCTCCGCGAGTCCGCCGAGGAAGCCGGCGTCCCCGACGACGCCGTCGACCTCCGCCACACCGCCGTCCTCGACCTCGGGTTCTGGACGTACACGACCGTGGTGGGGCGCGCCTCCCGGCCCTTCGAACCCGTGATGGCCGACCGCGAGAGCCTCGCCCTGGCCTGGGTCCCCGTCGCCGACGTCGACACGCTCGACCTGCATCCCGGCTTCGGCCGCTCCTGGGCAGCCCTGCGCGCCACCCTCGACCGCACGCCGCACGTCGTCGTCGACGCCGCCAACGTCGTCGGCAGCGTCCCGGACGGATGGTGGAAGGACCGCGTCGGCGCCGCCACCCGACTCGTGGAGCAGGTCCGCGCGCTCGCCGCGGCCGGCGTCCCCGCGACCGCGCTCGACCTGCCGTCGACCGCCTGGTGGCCGCGCTGGACCGTCGTGCTCGAGGGGGAGGCCCGCAGCGCCACCACGGAGCCGGTACCGTCCGCCCCGCGGCCGGGTCTGCCGCCGGTGACGATCGACCGCGCAGCGGCGTCCGGTGACGACGCGGTCGTCGCTGCCGTCGAGGCAGCCGTCGCCGCGGGCGACGTGCCGGTCGTCGTGGTGACCGCCGACCGTGGCCTGCGGGACCGGGTGCACGCGCTCGGTGCCGACGTCCGCGGCCCGGGCTGGTTGCGGGAGCTGCTGCCGGACTGACTCCGACCGGTCCGACTCCGGCCCGTCGCTGTCCCTGGCCGGCCTGATCCTGTCCGGACTGCGCCTTCCGTCTCGCCGACGGCGCGCCGATCGGATGGTCGCCGGTCGGCCGACCCGAGCGTCCGCTCCTGCCGCTACAGTGGCGAGCACGTCGACGACGACGCTCAGGAGGTTCCCCCATGGAACGGATCACCAAGGCCGACGACCGGGTGCACCGGCCTGCCGGGCCGTGGACCCCCACCGTGCACCGCTTGCTGACGCACCTGCACGAGCAGGGCTTCGTCGCGGCCCCCGCCCCGATCGCCCTCGGCGCACAGCTCGAGACCGTGACGTTCGTCCCCGGCGAGGCGGGCGAGTACCCCTGGACCGCGGACGTCGCAAGCGAGGCCGCCCTCGTCACGACCGCACGCCTGCTGCGGCAGTTCCACGACGCTGCCGCCTCGTTCCCGCGTGACGACACGACCGACGTCTGGTCGCAGGCCGAACGGCTGCCGGTCGAGACCATCGTGCACGGCGACTTCGCCCCGTACAACGTCGTCTACGACGGCATCGCGGCGGTCGGCGTGATCGACTTCGACACGGCGCACCCCGGCCCGCGGGTCTGGGACGTCGCCAGTGCCGTGTACCGCTTCGCCCCCTTCACCAGCAGTGTCGACGAGGGCGGGCCCGTGCCCGAGTTCGCCGACCGGGTGACCCGTGCCGCCGAGTTCTGCCGCGCCTACGGCCTGGATGCCCGCTCGCGCAGCGTGCTCGTCGAGACGATGACGTCGAGCCTGGTGGCCCTCGTCACGACGATCGACACCGAGGCCGCGGCGGGCAACCCGAAGTTCGTCAGCGACCTGGCGCACGGGCACGCGGAGCTCTACCGCGCCGACGTCGCCTGGCTCGAGGAGCACGGGGACGCGATCACCGCAGCGCTGGTCTGACCGCACCGGCGTGGTCAGGCCGCAGGGCGGGGTCAGGCGGCACTGCTCAGCAGCCGCCCAGCCCGCTCGCGGCGGACACCGACCCCGTGTCGGGTAGCGTTCCAGGGCCATGACCGACAGCCCGGCCGACGCCACCCCGTACGAAGTCCTCGGCGTCCCCGCGAGCGCCGACGACGAGACCCTCCGCCGTGCCTACCGTCGAGCCGCGCGCGAGAGCCACCCCGACCTCGGCGGCGACGCGCAGCACTTCCGCCGCGTGCAGGTCGCGTGGGAGCTGATCGGCACACCGGCCGCCCGCCGCGCCTACGACACCGGCGCGGTCCGTCCCGGCTCGTCGTCCGCACCGTCCGGGTCGGCGGCCTGGAGGAGCGGTGCCGGTCGCGACGACTACGCACCGCCCACAGCGCGTCGCGACTCCCGCCCCAGGGCCCGGTCGCACGGTCACCCCGGCGGTCGGTCGCGCGAGGTCTTCCTGGCAGCCGAGCGCGAGTGGGTCGGACTCGGCGACCCGATCGCGGACCCCTACGACCCCGCCCTGGTCCGCTCGGCACCGCGGTCCGTCCGCCGGCTGCTCGGCGAGGCACTGGCCGAGGAAGCCACCGCCGCGATCATCGCCGACATGGGCATCGGCGTGACGGTGTGGCACGACCTGGACGCCGGCACCGAGGGCAAGCTCGACCACGCCGTCCTCACCCCGACCGGGCTCTGGGCCGTCGAGTCCATCGACTGGGGTGGTCCGGTGCTGATCGAACACGGCGAGGTGGTCGGCGAGACGCTCGAGCCGGGGGAGCGCCCGGTCAAGGAACTCGTCCGCGCCGCCCGTGCCGTGCAGAAGCAGACCCGGGTGCGCTTCACCGGGCGGCTGCTCGTCGTGCCGGACTCCGCGGTGGACGAGGACGTCGAACTCATCGGCACGCCCCGGAAGCCCACGGCGCTGATCGTCCGACGGAGTGCGCTCGTGCAGGTGCTCGCCGGCAACTGGTCACCCGAGGGCTCGGTCGACGTCTTCGCGATCCGCGACCGCCTGCAGCAGACCGTCCGCTTCGTCTGACCCGTGTGGTCGGCGGTACGCCGGTCAGTACCCGCGGAGCTTCTCGAGGTCGCGGCGCTCCCGCTTGCTCGGACGCCCGGCGCCGCGCTCGCGGATCGGGACGAAGCCGGCCTCCTCGGGAGGGAGACGAGGCGGGGTGTTGTCCACGAGGTGCTTCGCCGCCTCGGTCGCACCGACGCGCTTGAGGATGATGCTCTTCACGACGACGATCCGGTCGAACCCGGCCTGACGCACCCGGACCTCGTCCCCGGGTGCGACCGGCTGCGACGGCTTCGCCCGCTCGCCGTTGACCTTGACGTGCCCGGCCTTGCACGCCGTCGTCGCGGCGGACCGGGTCTTGGTGATCCGGACCGCCCAGATCCAGCTGTCCACCCGGGCCTTGTCCATCCCGCCACCCTAGCCGCGGCGGTCGGGCGGACCCCGGGGCCGTCCCGCCGAGGCACGTGCGCCGTCGACCGTCGGCCGTACCCTCGAGACATGTCCGACGCCGACCGCGATCCCGCCGCCGCCCCGTCGCAGGCCGAGATCGCCCGAGCGCAGGCCCTCGCCGTGCTCGACGCGGCGACGCTCGGTGACCGGCTGGTCGTCCGGGCGCACGACGGCGACGGCGCACGGGACGCCCTCGGCGACCTCACCGACCGCACCCCGGAGACCGTGACCGTCGCCACCCGCCGCGGACTCGTCACCGTCCGTCGCGCCGACGTGGTCGCCGCGAAGCCCGTCCCGCCGCCCCCGTCACCCCGACCGCGCCGGACAGCCGGGTGATCGCTCCGGCCGGCTGATCGCTGCGGCCGGGTGATCGCTCCGGCCCGGCGAGCCGCTGACCCGAGGCCGCGGGCCCGCACGTAGCCTCGCAGCATGCTCGTCCCCGACCCACCCGCCGCCGCTGCCGGGCAGACCGAGGACCGCACCGCCCGCGTCCGCTTCGTCCGCCCGTCCGGTTGGCGCACCGAGGAGACCGCCGGCGCCGACCTCCGGGTCCGCGGCGACGACGTCGTCCTCACCGTCCGTTCCCGTCCGAGCGACCGCGCGATCGGCGACGAGAACGCCTCGCTGCTCGAGCGGCTGCCGGGCTCGGTCGACGGGCTGCTCCTGGTGGGCTGTGACGTCTGGACCACGGCCGGCGCCCCCGCGCGTCTGGTGGAGTACGTCCGTCCCGACGAGGAGGGCGACATCGCCGGCGCGCACCTGCTGCTCGTCACGGGGCGGCACCGCGTGGACCTGACGATCGAACGGCCCCTCGCCCGGATGACCGCCACGGACGACGTCGTCTTCGCCGTCCTCGAGTCGGTCCGGGTCCTCGACCGGGTCACCGCGAGCGGGTCGCGCAGCCTCGAACCGCTGCCGGTGCTGCTCAGCGGATCGACCCTCACCGGCCCGTCGCTCGGTGCCGAGGCCGTCTCGACCCTGCAGAACCTCGCCGGTCGCCGCTGGAACCCCGCGCTCCTCCGGACCGACGGCGGTCGGGAACTCGTCGCCGCCGACCTGGTCGGCCGCTTCGGCACGGTCCCGCCGGACACCGCGGCCGTCCTCGCCCCCTGGGCCGAGGGGGTGCAGCCGACCACGCTCGACCAGCACGACGACGACGGGCGGGTGACGCGCCTCCAGGCCTGGTCCGGCACCGTCGTCGATACCGGTGCCGACGGCCGGTCCGTGGTCGCGTCCGTCCCGCCGGAACGCGTGGTCGGACTGCTGGCCGGGAGGCTCGGCATCCGCCCGACGTGGACCTGGCCGTTCCGCACGTCGGTCCTGCCCGGCGACCTGCTCGACCGACGCCTGGCCGGTGGCGAGTCGACGCCCGACCTGCCCGCTGCCGTGGCCGCGGACGACCCGACCCTGGCCGCGTTCTGGGCGGCCCCGTGGACGGTCTCGGCGCTCGTTCGCCCCGGTCGGACCCGGCCGCTCGTCGTGGTCTCGGCCGAGGGGATCGGCTTCGCCCGGGTCGGCCGGACCGAGGGCGGCACCACGGCCTTCGCGGCCGAGGCGTCGGCGAACGTCTACCGGACGCTCGTCCGCGCGCTGCTCGGCTGAGCGACCCGGACCCTCCTGCTGGCCCGACATCCCCGGACAGCACGATGCCCGCGCCGTGGGGCGCGGGCATCGTGCGGGGGAGTCCGTGTCGTGGACAGATCGGTGCTGCCGGTGGAGTCCGTGTCGTGGACAGACCGGTGTCAGGTCGTCGGGTCAGGCTGCGGGGCCGGCGGTCAGGGTGACGGTGACGGTCTTCGCGGTGCCGTCGCTCGTCGTGTAGCCGATCGAGACCCGGTCGCCGACGTCGTGGCCGCTGATGGTCTTCGTCAGCTGGTCCGAGCTCGTGACCGCGGTGCCGTCGACGCTGGTGATCGTGTCGCCCGCGGCCAGTCCGGCGCTCGCAGCCCCGGAGCCCTCGACGGTGCCGGCGATCGGCACCCCGCTGGTCGTGCCGGTCGCGGTGCTGCTGATCTGCACCCCGAGGAACGCCGGCAGCCCGATCGTGATCGTGCCCGACGAGTCGCCCGCCAGGATCTTGTCCGCGATCGACTTCGCCGTGCTGATCGGGATCGCGAACCCGGTGACGTCGGCCGTCCCCGAGGACGCGGCGGTGGCCATGCCGACGACCTCACCCTCGCTGTCGAGGACCGGGCCGCCGGAGTCGCCCGAGACGACCTGCGCCGCCAGCTGCAGCAGCCCGGTCAGGGACTCGGTGCCGGTGCCGGACTCGCTCTGCACCTGGATGTCCTGGTCGGTGGCGGTCACGGTGCCCGTCGCCGCCACCAGGTCACCGGTGCCCTCGGCGTTGCCGACGTCGGTGATTGCGTCACCGGTCGACGCACCGCCGTCGTCGTCGAGCGTGACGGTCGACAGCCCGGAGGCACCCCGCAGCTTGAGGACCGCGACGTCGTTCGTCGCGTCCGCCCCGACGACGTCGGCGGTGTACTGCTTGCCGGTCGTCTCGTCGGTGACCTCGATCGACGTCGCGCCCTGGATGACGTGGTTGTTCGTCAGGATCGTGCCGTCGGATGTCAGGACCATGCCGGTGCCGGCCGCCTGCTGCGACTGGTCGTAGCCGATCACGGTGTCGATCGTGACGACGCCCTTCTTCTGCGCGGCGGTCGCCGGGGTGGCGGCGGACTCGGAGGTGCTGCCGGTACCGGTGCCGTTGGTGCCGGTGCCCGAGCCGTCGGTGCCCGAGCCGTCGGTGCCCTGGCCCGGGACGGTGAAGCCGTTCGTGCCGCTGCCGTCACCCGTCGTGCCCGAGCCGGTGCCGGTGCCGGAGCCGGTGCCCGGGGTCGTGGTCGTGCCCTGCGACGAGCCCTGGCTGGACGTCGTCGTGGTGTGCACTGACGACAGCCCGAGCGCGGTGCCACCGGCAGCACCGACGATCGCGAGCGCCGCGATGCCCGAGCCGATCGCCAGCGCCAGCTTGCGGGAGCGTCGGTTCGTCCCCGGCGCGGTGCCGAACGCCCCGGTCCAGCCCTGCGGCGCGGCACCGTACTGCCCGCCGTACTGCCCGCCGTACTGGGCGCCGGTCGGGCCGCCCTGCTGCGTCCCGCCGAGTGCCGGGCTGCCGACCAGGTACGGACCGCGCCCGTCGAGGGAGTACGCGTACGGACCGGAGCCGTCGGGTCCGTACAGGTACGGACCGGACCCGTCGAAGGCGTAGGCGGGACGCAGGGACGCCCGGTCCGCGTGCGGCGCCTCCCACGAGGGCAGCTGCTCCTGCCGCTGGGCCTGCTCCGGCTCGCGACGCTCGTCGTCCGGCATGGGGTTCGGGGTCTCGTTCATCGGTGCTCTCCGGTCGTTCCTCGCGGCCCGGTCGGCCGTCGATGGATGTCAGTACAGGCCCCGTTCCCATGACGACCCTATGAACGGACCATGGTGGTGCCGAGCAGCTGCTCGACGCTTGCCGACAACGACGCCACTGCCCCTCGGAGCCGCGCCGGGAGCATCCATTAGGCTCGCCTCACTTCCCATGCGATCCCGATCCGTCGCGCCTCCGGCGCCCGCTCCCGTGTCCCGGTTGGTGCTCGCCACCGTCCTCGCGGTCGTCGTGCTCGCCGCCGCCTGCGCCCTGAGCGTCGCCGTCGGGTCACGTCCGATCCCGCTCGGCGTCGTCGTCGACACGCTCCTGCACCCGGGGCGGACGGACGAGATCGGGCTCATCGTGCTTGGCAACCGCGTGCCCCGGACCGTCGTCGGACTGCTCGCCGGCGCGGCCCTCGGTGTCGCCGGCGCCGTCATGCAGGGGATCACCCGGAACCCGCTGGCCGACCCGAGCATCCTCGGCGTGAACGCCGGTGCTGCGCTCGCGGTCGTCGTCGGCATCGCCGTGTTCGGCATCAGCGGGACCGCCACCTACCTGCCGTTCGCGTTCGCCGGCGCTGCCCTGGCCGCACTGCTCGTCTACGGCATCGCCGCCGTCGCCCGCGGCGGGCTGACCCCGGTCGGGCTCGCCCTGTCCGGCGCCGTCACCGCCGCGGCACTGTCCTCCGTCACGACCGCGGTGCTCGTCACGAACGCCAGCCTGCTCGACCAGCTGCGCTTCTGGCAGGTCGGGGCCCTCGCTGGCAAGGACCTCCGCACCGCCGGCGTCGTCGTGGCCCCGATCGTCGTCGGGCTCGTCATCGCCGTCGGACTCGGCCGTTCGCTCAACACCCTGGCGCTCGGCGACGAGCTGGCGGCGTCGCTCGGGCAGCGCGTGGTGCTCGTCCGGGCGGTCGGCGCGGTCGTGACCGTGCTGCTCGCCGGTTCCGCGGTGGCCGCCGCCGGGCCCATCGCCTTCGTCGGGCTCGCCGTGCCGCACGCCGTTCGCCGGCTGTCCGGTCCCGACCACCGCTGGACGATCCTCCTGTCCGCCGTGGTCGCACCCGCGCTCCTGCTCGTCGCCGACGTCATCGGCCGGGTCGTCGCCTACCCGGGGGAGCTGCAGGTCGGCATCGTCACCGCGCTGATCGGTGCCCCGGTCTTCATCGCGCTGGTCCGTTCCCGGGCGGTGCGCGGACTGTGACGGCGACGACGACCCGGACGGACCCGCCCGTACCGCGGCGCCGGGGGACCCGGCGCCGCGAGGCACTGGTCCTCGTCGGCACCCTCGTCGCGCTGCTCGTCCTGGTCCTCGTCGGCCTGGGCGTCGGTGACATCCCGCTGTCGCCGGTGCAGGTGCTCGGCGCGCTCGTCGGGCATGGCGACACGATCTCGGACTTCGTGCTCGGACAGCTCCGTGGCCCGCGGGTCCTGGCCGCCGTCCTCGTCGGGGCCAGCCTGGGCGCGGCCGGGGCGATCGTGCAGAGCGTCGTCCGCAACCCGATCGCCAGCCCGGACGTCATCGGCATCACCGCCGGGGCCAGTGCCTCGGGCCTCGTCGCCATCGTCCTGTTCGGTGCCTCCGGGGTGCTGCTCTTCGGCGTGGTGCTCGTCGGGGCCGTCGCCGTCGCGGTGCTCATCGCCGCCCTGGCCTGGCGGCGGGGGATCACCGGCAACCGGATCGTCCTGGTCGGCGTCGGTGTCGGCGCGATGGCCCTCAGCGTCACCGGGTGGCTGCTCACCAGCGGCAGCCTGCAGCAGGCGGGCACCGCGCTGCTCTGGCTCTCCGGCAGCCTGAACGCCGTCGACCGCACCGTCGTCGGCGCGCTCCTGGTCGGCTTCCTCGTGCTGATGGCCCTCGCCCTCGTGCAGTCGCCGCGCCTCGCAGTGCTGACCCTCGGCGACGACGTCGCGGCGTCCCTCGGCCTCCGGCCCGACCGGGCGAAGGTGCTGCTCCTGCTCACCGCGGTGCTCCTCACCGCCGGGGCCGTCGCCACCGCCGGACCCGTCGCGTTCGTCGCGCTGATGGCGGCGCCCATCGCCCGGCGGCTCGTCGGCGGCGGACGCATCGCCCTCGGCCCGGCCGCAGCCGTCGGCGCCGTCGTCACCCTCGGCTCCGACCTCGTGGCGCAGTTCGCGCTGCCCGGCGTCACCCTGCCGGTCGGGGTGGTCACCGGAGTCGTCGGAGCGCCCTACCTGCTCTGGCTGCTCGCCCGCGGGCGCTGAGGACCCGCCTGCCGCCTGGCCGCAGCCGGTCGACGGACGTGCACCGCGCCTCCAGGCCGTGTCCAGCCGGCGGTCGGACTCGCCGTGCCGCCCCCCCGGATGCGGGTCTGCGCGCACGCTTGCGGGAACCCGCAGGAGGTGCCCAGAACCCCCCGTCCGAGGGTCCGCACGACGACGCCCGTCGCCGTACCGTCATCGACGACCACCGGACTCCCGACAGCATCCACACCCGACGGCTGCTGGTCCGGTACGAACGAAGGACAGCATGCCCGAACACCTGGACGGTGCCCCGACGCGCCGCCGCCAGTGGGGTGCCGAGCGACGGACCCAGCCGCTCGACACGATCCACGCCCGCCCCTCCGACCGGAAGCTCGTCTCCGGACGCGTCGCCATCATCCTGACCATCGCGTTCTGGCTGGCCTACGTCGTCTACACGGTGATCCGCCAGTTCCTGGACTCCGGCACCGAGAGCTTCCGCTTCACCACCGAGGCCATCTCGTACACGGTCGTCGTCACCTTCCTGACCTTCTCGGCCCTGATGCACCTGGTCGCCCGCCAGGGGGCACTCGAGCGCTTCGCCACCCACGTCCGCGTCCCGCGCGCCGAACTCGACCGGCACTTCGCCGAGGGCCACGAGTCGCCGCTGACCGTCCTCGTGCCGAGCTACGCCGAGGAGCCCGAGGTCGTCGCCACCACGCTGTGGTCCGCCGCCCTGCAGGAGTACCCGGACCTGCGCATCGTGCTGCTCGTCGACGACTCGCCGTTCCCGACCGACCCGGAGACCGCCGCGAAGCTCGAGCGCACCCGCGCCGTCGCCGACACCATCCAGTCGCAGCTGGCCGCGCCGTCCCGCCGGTTCCAGGAGGCCCTGCTCTCCGCCGAGGTCGAGGCCGCGAACGCCCCGCAGGCCTCCGTGGAGGCCGTGCGCACCCTGGTCGCGCACCACCGCTGGGCGGACGCCTGGCTCCGTCGCCACGCCCGCGAACACGGCGTCGCCGACCACGTCGACCAGTTCTTCACCGACCAGGTCCTCGTCGGCCTTGCGGACGAGTTCCGTCTGACGGCCGAGGCGCTCGACGCCGCGATCACCGACGCCGGCACCGCCCAGTCCACCGACGTCAGCTCGGCGCGCGCCGTCGAACTGCAGCGTCGCCTGGCGTGGACCTTCACCGCCGAGATCACCACGTTCGAGCGGAAGCGCTACGCGAACCTCTCGCACGAGGCGAACAAGGCGATGAACCTCAACTCGTACATCGGCCTGCTCGGCGGCGCCTACCGCCACGAGGAGACCGCGTCCGGCACCGTCCTGCGCACCGTCACCGACCCGGCCGACGCCGACCTCGTCGTCCCCGCGTCCGACTACGTCCTGACGCTCGACGCCGACTCGGTGCTGCTCCGCGACTACTGCCTGCGCCTGGTCTACTTCCTCGAGCAGCCCGAGAACGAACGCGTCGCCGTCACCCAGACGCCGTACTCGTCCTTCCGCGGTGCCGCGACCCGCATCGAGCGTCTCGCCGGTGCCACCACCGACATCCAGCACATCCTGCACCAGGGCATGTCGAAGTACGGCGCCACCTTCTGGGTCGGCGCGAACGCGGTCATCCGCACCCGGGCCCTGCGCGACATCGAGGAGACCGAGACCGTCGGCGGCTTCGAGGTGAAGCGCTACGTCCAGGACCGCACCGTCATCGAGGACACCGAGTCGAGCGTCGACCTCGGCATGCACGGCTGGACCCTCGTCAACTACCCGGAGCGCCTGTCCTACAGCGCCACCCCGCCGGACTTCGGCTCCCTGATCGTGCAGCGGCGACGCTGGGCGAACGGCGGCCTGCTCATCCTGCCGAAGTACATCCGCCAGGTGCGCGAGCGCCGGGCCCGCGGGGAGCGCGTCAGCGTCGTCGAGATGGCGCTCCGCGTCAACTACATGGCGTCGATCGCCTGGGGGTCGCTCGGCCTGATCTTCCTGCTGGCCTACCCGTACGACTCGCGGCTGCTCAGCCCGATGGTGCTGCTCGCCGCCCTGCCGTACTTCTGGCTCTTCGCGAGCGACCTCAAGTACTGCGGCTACAAGCGCACCGACATCCTGCGCATCTACGGCTTCAACCTGGTCCTCATGCCGGTGAACGTCGCCGGCGTGCTGAAGAGCGTGCAGCAGGCCCTCACCGCGAAGAAGATCCCGTTCGCCCGCACGCCCAAGGTCAAGGACCGCACTGCCTCGCCGGCGCTCTACGTCCTGGCCCCGTACGCCATGGTGGCCTTCTCGGTCTTCACCTTCGTGCGGGACTTCGGCGCGCAGAACTGGGGCAACGCGGTGTTCGCCGCCTTCAACGCCCTGCTCGCCCTGTACGCCATCACCGCCTACATCGGCCTCTGGAACTCCGTCGTCGACGTCTTCATCTGGGCGACGAAGTGGATGTTCTACGACCCGTCCGCCCGCGCCGCACGCCGTGCAGCGCGGAAGGACGAGCGCGCCACCGCCAAGGCCGTCCGACGCGGACTGGTCCCGGAGGCCGTCCCCGCGACCGAGGACTGGCGCTCGGTGCTCTACTTCGGCCAGCGCGGCACGACCATCCCGGAACACCTCGGGGCCGACCACCTCGGCACCTCCCACCCCGGGACCACCCACCAGATCGGGGCCGGCACCGTCGGTGCCCAGCGCGGCCTGGCCGTGCAGCACGACGAGAAGACGGCGGCCTGACCATGAGCACCACACGACGACTCTCCCCGGTCCGGGTCACCCTGGCCGCCGTGGTCGCCCTCGCGGTCGTCGCCGGCGGGTACGCCGGCGTCGACCGGTGGCAGAGCGCCCAGGCGGCCGAGACGGTGAAGCCCTGGTTCGCCGCCTACACCGACGTCACCGTCACCCCGACGTTCCCGTTCGAGGACGTCAAGTCCGCGAAGGGCCGCGACGTCATGCTGTCCTTCGTGGTGGCCGACCACGACCAGGCCTGCACGCCGACCTGGGGTGCCGCCTACGGCCTCCAGGAAGCGGGGGACCAGCTCGACCTGGACCGCCGCATCGCCCGTCTCGAGCAGCAGAAGGGCGCCGTCGGGGTGTCCTTCGGCGGCCTGGCCAACGACGAGCTCGCCTCGACCTGCACCGACCAGGGCAAGCTCGTGTCGGCGTACCAGAGCGTCGTGGAGCGCTACGACGTCTCCACGGTGGACTTCGACATCGAGAGCGACGACCTGACCAAGGCCGACGCCGGCAAGCGCCGTGCCCAGGCCGTGGCGGAGCTGCAGGAGCAGCGTCGCGGCGCCGGACACCCGCTCGCCGTGTGGCTCACGCTGCCCGCCGCGCCCGGCGGACTGACCGCCGACGGCACCAAGGCCGTGTCGCAGTTCCTCAGCGCCGGGGTCGACCTGGCCGGCGTCAACGCCATGACGATGGACTACGGCGACAGCATGGGCTCGAGCCAGAGCATGTACTCGGCCTCGGTCGAGACCCTGCAGCAGGTGCACCGCCAGCTCGGCATCCTGTACACCCGCGCCGGCACCCCGCTCAGCGACGGCACGCTCTGGCGCAAGGTCGGCGCCACCCCGATGATCGGCCAGAACGACGTGCAGGACGAGGTCTTCTCGATGCGCGACGCGGCGAAGCTCAACGCCTGGGCGCGCCAGACCGGGCTCGGGCGGATGTCGATGTGGTCCCTCAACCGCGACACCACGTGCGGTTCGAACTACGTCAACCTGTCCACCGTGTCGAACTCGTGCTCCGGGGTCGACCAGGACGGCAAGCTGTTCGCCGACGTGCTCGGCAAGGGCTTCAGCGGCGGCATCGTCGCGGCGTCCGGCGACGTGACGACCGCCGAGCCGTCCTCGACCACGCAGCCCTCCGACGACCCGTCGACCAGCCCCTACCCGGTGTGGGACAAGGACTCGGCCTACCTCGAGGGCACCAAGATCGTCTGGCACCGCAACGTCTACGAGGCCAAGTGGTGGACGTCCGGCGACCTGCCCGACGACGCCGTGCTCAGCTCCTACGAGACGCCGTGGCAGCTCGTCGGCCCGGTGTTGCCGGGGGAGAAGCCGGTGGCACCCGTCCAGCTGCCGTCCGGCACCTACCCGGCCTGGTCGGGCACCACGAGCTACGACACCGGCGACCGGGTCCTGTTCGACGGCACGCCGTACCAGGCGAAGTGGTGGAACACCGGCGACAGCCCGGAGGCCTCCACCAGCGACCCCGACGGCTCGCCCTGGACGCGGCTGAAGGACTCCGAGGTGCAGGAGATCCTGCACGACGTGCAGTCCGGCGGGTCGGCGCCGTCCGGCGCCGGTCACTGACCGCAGAGGCGCTGCGGCACGACCCGGCGACGTGCCGGACGGGAGGCTCCCCACCAGCTGGTGGGGAGCCTCCCGTCCGTCCGTGGGAGTCCGCCGCATGTCCCCTGTGCACGGGGCTCTCGCCGAGTGCGTCGTTTCCGATACGCTGGACGACCAAGAGGAGGAGGTCCACGATGCCAGATCCAGTGGTCCCGCAGCCGGGACGCCCGGAAGAGCGGCTGGTCGACACCACGCTGACCTTCAGCATGGAGAACGCCGCGGCGCTCACGCCCGAGGCCGGAGTCACCGCAGAAGAACGCGACGCGATCTCGGCGCTGCCGTCGGGCTCGGCGTTGCTCGTCGTCCGTCGCGGTCCGAACGTGGGTGCGCGGTTCCTCCTCGACTCCGACGTCACGACGGCCGGTCGACACCCCGACGCCAGCATCTTCCTCGACGACGTCACGGTGTCGCGCAAGCACGCCGACTTCGTCCGTCGGGGCACGTCGTTCAGCGTGAAGGACCTCGGCTCGTTGAACGGCACGTACTTCGACGGTGTCCGCATCGACGAAGCACTGCTCGTCGACGGTTCCGAAGTGCAGGTCGGCAAGTTCCGGCTGACGTTCTACGCCTCCCGGGTCGACCTGGCGCGCCTGGCGAACGCGTAGTGGCGCCCCGCTCCGCTGCGGCGCGGGCGGTGTCCCCGGCGCCGGACCTGCTCACGATCGGGCAGGTCCTCGCGCGTCTGAAGCCGGAGTTCCCCGACCTGTCGAGCTCCAAGCTGCGTTTCCTCGAAGAGCGCGAACTCGTCACCCCGATCCGCACCCAGAGCGGCTACCGGAAGTTCTCGCCGGCCGATGTCGACCGACTGCGCATCGTGCTCGGGCTGCAGCGCGACCACTACCTGCCGCTCAAGGTCATCAAGGACTACCTCGCCGACCTCGACGCCGGACGCGAACCGGCCCTGCCGGGCGGTGGTGACGTCCCGCGTCCGTCGATGCTCGGGCGTGAGCGGCGGTACTCCCGCGACGAACTCCAGCGCGCGGCCGGGGCGTCGCCGATGCTCGTCGGTGACGCGGTGTCCGCCTCCCTCATCCCGGCGTCCGACACCTACGGCGAGGACTCGGTCGGTGTGCTGAAGGCCCTGGTCGAGCTGCAGCGCTCCGGCATCGAGCCCCGGCACCTCCGGACCTTCCGCAGCACCGCCGAGCGCGAGGTCGGTCTCATCGAGTCCGCCCTCATGCCGGTGTCCCGCCGTGGGGACGCCACGTCCCGCGCGAAGGCCCTCGAACTCGCCCGGGAGATCGCCGGACACCTCGAGGTCATCCGATCGTCACTCATCCGCGCGGCCATCGGTCGGCTCGACTCGTGAGCGGCCCGGGCGGGTCGGACCCTCGACGGCGGTCGGTGCCGGGGCATATCCTCGACACGCCGGACGCGCCGGTGCGGATGTCCCGCCTCCACGCCGCCCGACTCGCTACCGTGGACCTCGGAACAACTCTCAACCCGCTGTTGAAGCTTCGGGTGGGAGCTCGATCGTCGTGGAAGGCAAGCTGATGAGTGGGAACGATGTCCCCGGTACCCCGTCTGACATGACGCGGTACGACCTCGGGCTGCTGTTCACCGACGGCCTGCCCGAGCACGACGAGCAGAACGGCTACCGCGGCACCGTCGCCGCGAAGGCAGCCGGAATCAGCTACCGCCAGCTCGACTACTGGGCCCGCACCGAACTCGTGCAGCCCACGATCCGCGGCGCTGCCGGTTCCGGCTCGCAGCGGCTCTACGGTTTCCGCGACATCCTCGTCCTCAAGCTCGTGAAGCGCCTGCTCGACACCGGCATCTCGCTGCAGCAGATCCGCACCGCCGTGAACCAGCTCCGCGAAGCCGGCGTGAGCGACCTGGCCCAGACGACCCTGATGTCCGACGGTGCCTCGGTGTACCTGTGCACCTCCGACGACGAGGTCATCGACCTGGTCTCCCGCGGGCAGGGCGTCTTCGGCATCGCCGTGGGCAAGGTCCTGCGCGAGGTCGAGTCCTCCCTGGTCGAGCTCGATGCCACCCCGGCAGAGGACCCGAGCGACGAGCTCGCGGCGCGTCGGGCGACCCGCGCGTCCTGACCGTCCCGGCCGTCGTGGCTGCCGGGTCCGTCCCGGTTCCGACGCCTGCCTGACGGGCGCCGCGCCTCCCGGCCGCGCCCCCGCCGCCGCGCCACGCGCCCCCCGCCGACCGGTCACAAATCGTCGTTCTCGCCGGACTTTGCCGACACTTCGCGACCGCTCGGCGGAACTGAGCGGGGTGTCCTGGCCGCTCGTCGGGGGCCGCCGGGAGCCGCCGGACGGGCCCGACGCGCCCGCGTTCCCTCGCCGACCGGTCACGAATCGTCGTTCGCGCGGGGCACAGCCGACACTTCGTGACCGCTCGGCGGAACTGAGCGGGGTGTCCTGGCCGTTCGTCGCGGGCCGCCGGAGGCCGCCAGCCGGGCCCGACGCGCCCGCGTTCCCTCGCCGACCGGTCACGAATCGTCGTTAGCGCGGGGCACAGCCGACACTTCGTGACCGCTCGGCGGAACTGAGCGGGGTGTTCTGGCCGCTCGGCCACGCGCGCCCCGGGAACGACGAAGGGCCGCCCGCGGGCGACCCTCCGAGCGACGAACGACCGTCAGGCGATCGCGCCCGCACCGTCCGCGTACGGCCCGATCTTGCCCGTACGCATGATGCGCTCGAGCAGCTGGTCGAAGTTCCGCGCCATCTCCTGCGCCGACTCGCCCGGCCAGACGTGCAGCGGCTTCGCGGCACCCTGCGCCTGCTGCAGCGACGTGCGCTCAGGCAGCTGCGGGGAGAGCACGAGCGGCCCGAACATGTCGCGGAGCTCCTTGATGCGGAACTGGTGCTCGAGCGACTGCACGCGGGCGCGGTTCACGATGATGCCGAGGGGCTGGAGGCGCGGCGAGAGACCACGACGAATCTCCTCGATCGCGCGCAGGGCCCGGTCGGCAGCGGCGACGGAGAACAGGCCGGGCTCGGTGACGACGGTCACGCGGTCGGACGCCGCCCAGGCCGTACGGGTCAGCGCGTTCAGCGACGGAGCGCAGTCGATGAGCACCAGGTCGTAGTCGGCCTCGACGTTCGCCAGGGCCTCTTCGAGCTTCCAGATGTCGCGGATCGACGGGTGCGGCCCGTCGAAGTTGATGGCGGAGGGCGACCCGACCATGACGTCGATCTTGCCCTGGGAACCCTTCGTCCAGCCGGACGGCGCGATGGCCTGGCGGACGATCTTCTCCTTCGGGTTCTCGAGGACGTCGGCCACGTTGAGGTGGCCGGTCAGGTTGATGTCGAGGCCCGTGGAGACGTCCGACTGCGGGTCGAGGTCCACCACGAGGGTGCGCAGACCCTTGGCGAACGCCGCCGACGTCAGGCCGAGCGTCACCGTCGTCTTGCCGACACCGCCCTTGAGGGAGCTCACGCTGAGTACATGCACGATGAGCAACGTTACCGCCAGTAAGGTTGTGAGACCTCAACCCGGGCTGAAAGGGACCTCGTGTTCACCAAGATCCTGGTCGCGAACCGTGGCGAGATCGCCATCCGAGCCTTCCGCGCAGCGTACGAGCTCGGTGCCCGGACCGTGGCGGTCTACCCGTACGAAGACCGCAACTCCCTGCACCGGTTGAAGGCCGACGAGGCCTACCTGATCGGCGAACGCGGCCACCCGGTGCGCGCCTACCTGGACGTGTCCGAGATCATCCGGGTCGCCCGCGAGTCGGGGGCAGACGCGATCTACCCGGGCTACGGCTTCCTGTCCGAGAACCCGGAGCTCGCCGCCGCGGCTGCCGCTGCGGGCATCACCTTCATCGGCCCGGGCGAGCACGTGCTCGAGATGGCCGGCAACAAGGTGACGGCGAAGGAGCACGCGATCGCGGCCGGTGTCCCGGTGCTCGCGAGCACCCCGGCCAGCCGCGACGTCGACGAACTCGTGGCCGGTGCCGAGGCGATCGGCTTCCCGGTGTTCGCGAAGGCGGTCGCCGGTGGTGGCGGTCGTGGCATGCGCCGGGTGGAGACCCCGGCCGAACTCCGTCCCGCACTGGAAGAGGCGATGCGGGAGGCCGACAGTGCGTTCGGCGACCCGACGATGTTCCTCGAGATGGCGGTGCTCCGGCCGCGCCACATCGAGGTCCAGATCCTGGCCGACGCGACCGGCACCGACGCCGGCACGATCCACCTGTTCGAGCGGGACTGCTCGGTGCAGCGCCGCAACCAGAAGGTCGTCGAGATCGCCCCGGCGCCGAACCTCGACCCGGAGATCGCCGCAGCACTGCACCGCGACGCCGTGGCCTTCGCCCGGTCGATCGGGTACGTCAACGCCGGCACGGTCGAGTTCCTGCTCGACACCGTGGGGGAGCGCGCCGGCCAGCACGTCTTCATCGAGATGAACCCGCGCATCCAGGTCGAGCACACGGTGACCGAAGAGGTCACCGACGTCGACCTCGTCCAGTCGCAGATGCGGATCGCCGCGGGGGAGACCCTCGCCGACCTCGGGCTGTCCCAGGACTCGGTCTCGGTGCACGGTGCCGCGCTGCAGACGCGCATCACGACCGAGGACCCGAACCAGGGCTTCCGTCCCGACACCGGCCGCATCACCACCTACCGCAGCCCGGGTGGCGCCGGCGTGCGGCTCGACGGCGGCACGGTCGCCACGGGTGCGCAGATCAGCCCGCACTTCGACTCGATGCTCGCGAAGATGACGTGCCGCGGTCGGGACTTCCCGGCGGCCGTCGCCCGCGCGCGTCGTGCCCTCGCCGAGTTCCGGATCCGCGGCGTCAGCACGAACATCCCGTTCCTGCAGGCCGTCCTCGAGGACCCGGACTTCGCCCGCGGTGACGTCTCCACGGCGTTCATCGGCGAACGTCCGCAGCTGTTCGACGGGCACGTGTCGAAGGACCGCGGCACGAAGGTCCTCAACTGGCTCGCCGACGTCACGGTGAACAAGCCGAACGGCTCGCCCGCAGCGCACGTCGTCGACCCGGCGTCGAAGCTGCCGGCCGTCGACCTCGGCGCCCCGGTCCCCGAGGGGCAGCGTGACCTGTTGCTCCGCGTCGGCCCGGCCGAGTGGGCCCGGTCGCTCCGCGCACAGACCGCGCTGGCCGTCACCGAGACCACGATGCGGGACGCGCACCAGTCGCTCCTCGCCACGCGGGTCCGCACGAAGGACCTCGTCGCGGTCGCGCCGCACGTCGCGCGGCTCACCCCGCAGCTGCTCAGCGTCGAGGCCTGGGGTGGCGCGACCTACGACGTGGCCCTCCGGTTCCTCGGCGAGGACCCGTGGGAGCGTCTGACCTCGCTGCGTCAGGCGATGCCGAACATCCCGATCCAGATGCTGCTGCGCGGCCGCAACACGGTCGGTTACACGCCGTACCCGACCGAGGTGACGGACGCGTTCGTCGCCGAGGCCGCCGCGACCGGCGTCGACGTCTTCCGGGTCTTCGACGCGCTGAACGACGTCAGTCAGCTGCGTCCCGCCCTGGAGGCCGTGCTCGCCACCGGCACGGCCGTCGCGGAAGCAGCGCTCTGCTACACGGGCGACCTCCTCGACCCGGCCGAGGACCTCTACACGCTCGACTACTACCTGCGGCTCGCCGAGCAGATGGTCGACGCCGGCGCGCACGTCATCGGCATCAAGGACATGGCCGGGCTCCTCCGCGCCGGTGCGGCCGAGAAGCTCGTCGCCGCGCTGCGCGAACGGTTCGACCAGCCGGTGCACGTGCACACGCACGACACCGCGGGCGGGCAGCTCGCGACCCTCCTGGCGGCCTCCCGTGCCGGTGCGGACGCGGTGGACGTGGCCGCGGCACCGATGGCCGGCACCACCAGCCAGCCGAGCATGTCGGCGCTGGTCGCCGCCCTCGCTCACACCGAGCGGGACACCGGCATCGACCTCGGTGCCGTCGGCGACCTCGAGCCCTACTGGGAAGCCGTCCGCCGCGTGTACGCGCCGTTCGAGTCCGGGCTCGCGGGCCCGACCGGCCGCGTGTACAAGCACGAGATCCCCGGCGGGCAGCTGTCGAACCTCCGTCAGCAGGCCATCGCCCTCGGCCTCGGCGACCGTTTCGAGCAGGTCGAGGACTGGTACGCCGAGGCGAACCGGATCCTCGGACGCCCGCCGAAGGTCACCCCGTCGTCGAAGGTCGTCGGCGACCTCGCCCTGCAGCTCGCGGCGGTGAACGCCGATCCGGCGGACTTCGAGCAGCACCCGGAGAAGTACGACGTGCCGGACTCGGTGGTCGGCTTCATGGCGGGCGAGCTCGGTGACCTGCCGGGCGGCTGGCCGGAGCCGTTCCGCTCGAAGGTCCTGGCCGGGCGCGACGTCCGGATCGAGGTCACCCCGGTGCCGGAGCACGAGCGCGCCGCCCTCGACACCCCGGGCACCGTGCGGCAGCAGGCCCTGAACCGCCTGCTGTTCGAGCAGCCCACCCGCCAGTTCCAGCAGGTCCGTGACGAGTACGGCGACCTGTCCGTCGTGCCGACCGTCGACTACCTCTACGGCCTCCGCGCCGGCGAGGAGCACGTCGTGCCGCTCGGCAAGGGCGTGAACCTTCTCGTCGGGCTCGAGGCGATCGGCGAGGTCGACGCCCGGGGCATCCGGACCGTGATGGCGACCATGAACGGACAGCTCCGGCCGGTGGCCGTGCGTGACCGTTCGGTCGTCGTCGAGACCAAGGCCGCCGAGAAGGCGGACCGGTCCGACCCGAAGCACGTCGCCGCCCCGTTCTCCGGGGTCGTGACGCTCAAGGTCGCCGTCGGTGACGTCGTCGAGGCCGGTCAGGCCGTGGCGAGCATCGAGGCGATGAAGATGGAAGCGGCCATCACGGCACCCGTCGCGGGGACCGTCGGCCGTCTCGCGATCCCGGTGACCCAGCAGGTGGACGCCGGCGACCTCTTGGTGGTGCTGCAGTAACGTGACCGTCCGTCCCATCCGCCTGTTCGGCGACCCCGTCCTCCGTTCGCCCGCCGACCCGGTCCGCATCGGTTCCGACGGTGTCCGCGAACTCGTGCAGGACCTCATCGACACCGTCAAGGAGCCCGGCCGCGCCGGCGTGGCCGCGCCGCAGATCGGGGTCGGCCTCCGCGCGTTCTCGTACAACGTCGACGGCGAGGTCGGGTACGTCCTCAACCCCGAGGTCGTCGAGACCGCCGGCGAGCCCGAGCTGATGGACGAGGGGTGTCTGTCGGTGCCCGGTCTGGCGTACCCGACGAAGCGCTTCCCGTACGCCAAGGTGCGTGGCGTGGACGTCGACGGCGAACCGGTGGAGCTCGAGGGCACCGGGCTGATGGCCGAGGCCCTGCAGCACGAGTGCGACCACCTGGACGGCACCGTCTACGTGATGACCCTCGACCCCGAGACCCGTCGGCAGGCGCTCCGGGACATCCGCGCGCAGGACTGGTTCCACTAGCGGCTGCGATGACCTTCAGTGAGCTGGCCCGCGCGCCGCGTACCGTCCTCCTTCCGCTGCCGCCGACCGCGTCGTAGGCTCCGCTCGACGACCTCGTGCGCTCCCGACGTGCCGACCCCGGACCGGGTCGGAACGGCCCGGTCGTCCGCGACGCCGGCGTGCCCCGACCACAGGGCCCCGGACGACCAGGCAGGGGACAGCACATGCACGACCACACCGCCACCACGCCCCAGACGGGACGCACGCGCCAGACGCGACGCCTGCGCGGGCCACGACGGGCGGTCGCCATCGCGACGGCCGTCGCGGTCGCCGCCGGACTCGCGCTCGGCGCCGCCGTCGGCGCACCGGTCCGTGCCTCCGCGGCGACCACGGAGTCCGAGGCAGCCGACTACGCCAGCGACGTCTACGGCGACGCGTGGGACTTCAGCAACGCCGCCGACTTCAACACCGACTTCTCGGGCACCCGGGCGACGGTGTCCGGCGGCGCGCTCAAGGTGGACCTCGCGCTCGGCAACCAGCTGTTCCTGGTGCACTCGATCTCCGGCAGCCTGGCGACCGGTCGTGACGGTGCCCGGCAGCCGGTCGACCCCGCGAAGTACTCGCGGCTGACGTTCTCGATGGACCAGCCGCTCACCAAGCACATCGGCGCGGTCTACTGGTTCACCTGCCGCGAGCAGACCTCGGCCTGTGGCGGCGGCTTCTCGTTCCCCGTCGTCCAGGGGCCGCACGTGTACGACTTCGACCTCACCGCCAAGTCGAACCTCCTCGCGAAGGTGCCGTGGCGATCGGCCAAGAAGGTCGTGTTCCGCCTGGACCCGGTCGTGCTGCCGAAGGGGACGGGCAACACCGGCAAGCAGGTCAGCATCGACTGGGTGCGCCTGCACGCCGCCCCGGACGCCACCCACCCGCACGCCGGCATGCCGGCCGGCGCCTACAGCGGCTACACGGTGACACCGCGGCCGCAGGTGGTCGTGGACTCGCCGAACCCGTCGCAGGGGCAGGACTACGCGACGGCGACGACCGGACGCCCCTGGAACTTCACGTCGGCACCGGCGACCTCGAGCGTCCGGTACTCCAACGCGACGGTGCTGAGCCGGGACAGCCGCGGCATCACGGCCCGGAACGCCGGACCGCTGCAGAACGACCCCCAGGTCCACCTGCCGGTCTCGCGCCTGGCCGGCAGCACCTACCACTACCTCCAGTACGACCTGCGGTACGACGGGCCGTTCGACCTGTCCGGGTCGGCCGGCGGCGGCAAGCTGGCGCGGGCGATCTGGAACGTGTCCGGGACGGGCACCCCGCAGATCGGGAACGACCTGCTGACCTACTCGAACGCCAACGCCAGTGAGACCACCGTCGACATGACGGCGCAGAACCCGCTTGACGAGGACGCGATCGCGCCGAAGGCCGGGTGGGCCGGGCAGACGATCACGGGCCTCCGTTTCGACCCGAACGAGGACCCGGGGAAGGCCGTCTGGCACCTCAAGTCGGTGCACCTCCGCGCGGACCCGACGGCGACCGGTTCGACCACGGTCACGTTCCACGACAACGCCTGGGTGTCGGGAGCGACCGCCGACGTCGCCGTGCGGATCGGCAGCGGCAGCTGGCAGCGCATCGCGGCCGGGGTCGCCGTCGTGAAGGGCACGAACTCGGTGCCGTTCAGCCTGGGCACGAAGCCGGCCGGCAAGTACGGTGTCCGGGTCACCGTCCACCACCCGGACGGCAGCGCCGCGGCCGCGGACGCGAGCGCCCCGGTGGTCATGAAGAAGGGCGCCGCGGCAGCACCGGACACGTCGCACGACCCGCGCGGCACGCTGGACGCCGTGACGGCCGGCAGCACGGGCGTGACGCTGTCGGGGTGGGCGTACGACCCGGACACCCGCGACCCGCTCGCGGTGGCCCTGTACGACACCACCTCGGGGGCGAAGAGCCTCGGGCGGGTGTCCACCTCGATCGCCCGTCCGGACGTCGTGCGCGCGCACCCCGGTGCACCGGCGGCGTCCGGGTACTCGCGGACGGTCGCGCTGGCGAAGGGCACGCACAAGGTGTGTGCCTACGGCATCAACGTCGGGACCGGCACCGCGAACACGCTGCTCGGCTGTCGCTCGGTGACGGTCCGCTGACCCGGCGGGGACATCCGGGGGACGCCCGTGGGGGACGGATCATGACACCCGGACGCGGGATTGTCCCTCTGTCCGGATCGCGGGGTACGGTGTTCCGCAGTCGGTCACCCGCCGACGGTCCCCCCTCACCCAGGACGAGCACGATGGCACTCCAGAACGACGAGCTCAGCTCGCACCGCACCCGCACCAACCGCCGGCCCGAGCAGGTCTCGACGAGCACCGCGTCGACCGCGGTCCTCGACCCGATCGACGCTCCGGAGACGCCGCAGGCCTGACCTGGCCGACCACGACGTCGGTCCCGCAGCCGCCGGTCACCAGACCACGCACTGGAGGCCCGTCACCCGTCCGACGGACGGGTGACGGGCCTCCAGGCGGTTCCGGCCGCAACAGCCGGACGGTCAGTGCCGGACGGTCAGTGCCGCCGTCGCGACTGCACCACCGGCGTCGCCGTGGTCTGGACCTTCGACCCCGAGTAGATGTACTCGATGTCCGCGGCGAAGTCGCGCAGGACGACCGAGCGCTTGATGGTGAGCTTCGGCGTGAGGTGCCCCGAGGCCTCGGTGAGGTCCGCGTCGACGACCGAGAAGGACCGCACCGACTCGGCACGGGAGACCCGCCCGTTCGCGGTGTCCACGGCCTCCTGGACGGCCTGCTGCACGCGCTCGTCGTGGGCGGCCTGCTGCGGGGTGAGGGCCGGGGCGATGCCGCGTGCCTCGCACCAGCCCGGCAGCATGTCGCGGTCGAGCGTGACCAGTGCGGCGACGAAGGGCTTGCCCTCGCCGACGACGACGACCTGTCCGACGAGCGGGTGCTCGCGGATCGCGTCCTCGAGCGGGGCCGGTGCCACGTTCTTGCCGCTCGCGGTGACGATGAGCTCCTTGGCGCGGCCGGTGACGGACAGGACCCCGTCGCCGTCCAGCCGACCGAGGTCGCCGGTACGGAACCAGCCGTCACGGAAGGCGGCTGCCGTGGCCTCCGGGTTCTGCCAGTAGCGATCGAAGACGTCGACGCCGCGGATCAGGATCTCCTGGTCGTCGGCGATCCGGATCTCGACGCCCGGCAGCGCCCGCCCGACCGACCCGATCCGGAGCTCGGTCGCCCGGTTCACCGTCGCCGGTGCGGTCGTCTCGGTGAGCCCGTAGCCCTCGAGGATGTGCACGCCGATGGAGCGGAAGAAGTGCGACAGCCGCGGGGAGAGCGGTGCCGAGCCGCTGATGGCGTAGCGCACGCGGCCGCCGATCGCCTCGCGCAGCTTGCGGTACACGAGCCGGTCGAACAGGCGGAAGCGCAGGGACAGCCCGAGCGGGACCCGTCCGGCGGCGACGGCCTCGGAGTGCGCGACGGCGGTGGCGGCGGCCGCGCGGAAGACCCGGCCCTTGCCGCCGAGGTCGGCCTTCTGCTCGGCCGAGTTGTAGATCTTCTCGAACACCCGGGGGACCGCGAGCAGGAAGGTCGGCTTGAAGGTCGACACCGCGCGCATCAGGTCCTTCGTGTCCGGCTCGTGCCCGACCAGGACTCCTGCCGAGACCGACATCGCCGCGATGAACCGGGCGAAGACGTGGGCCATCGGGATGAACAGCAGCGTCGAGGCGTCACCGGCGACGATCTCCGACATCGCTTCGGTCGAGCCCTCGACCGTGGCGGTGAAGTTGTCGTGCCGCAGCACGCAGCCCTTCGGTCGACCGGTGGTGCCGGACGTGTAGATGATCGTGGCGTCGTCCCGACCGGAGACGGCGGCCGTGCGAGCATCGAGCTCGTCGTCGGCGATCTCTTCGCCCAGGCGCGCCAGGTCGTCCAGGCCGCCGCCGTCGATCGTCCAGTGCTGGCCGAGGTGCGGCAGGTCGGGCGCGATGCCGGCGACACGGCGGGCGTGCTCCTCTTTCTCGACGACGATCGCCACCGACTCGGAGTCCGACAGGATGTGCCGGATCTGGTCGGGGGAGCTCGTCTCGTAGACCGGCACGGAGACCAGGCCCGCGGTCCACACGGCGAAGTCGACGAGCGTCCACTCCATCCGGGTGCGGGACAGGATCGCGACGTGGGCGCCGGGCTGCAGGCCGGCGGCGACGAAGCCCTTGGCGATCGCACGGACCCGGGCCAGGACGTCGGCCGCGGCGATGCCGGTCCAGGTGTCGCCGGTGCGTTCGGCCAGGATCGGCCGCGCGGGGGTGAGCCGTGCGCGGTCGGACAGCAGGCGGGCGGCGGAGCCGTGGTCGGGGGCGACCGGGCCGCTGTCGGCGGCGCTCCCGAGTGCCCCGGGTGCGGGCGCCGTGTGGCGTCCGGCGGTGGCCGGTGCGCTCTCGTGCGCGACGGGCGATCCGCCCGTGCTGGTGGACGTGGTGCGGTCAGCACGCTGATCGGTCACGGCAACTCCCTCGTTGTCCCGTTCGATGTGAGTCCGCTCATCTTCGAGTCGGCTCCCGCTCAGCATAGGACGACTCCCCTCGCGTTCGGTGAGTCGGCCTCGTTCGGTGAGTCGTCCCCGAACGGGTAGGCTCCGTGTTCGTGCATGCCATCGGAATCGACATCGGGGGCACCAAGATCGCGGGAGCGGTCGTCACGGAGCTGGGCGAGATCCTCGCCGAGGACCGCGTCGCCACGAACGCTGCGGACCCGATCGCCATGCTCGACGACGTCGTGTCGATGGTCGAGCGCCTCAGACTCCAGCACCAGGTCGGTGCGGTGGGGGTCGCCGCCCCCGGGTTCATCGACGCCTCGCAGTCGATCGTGTACTACACGCCGAACATCCGCTGGCGGAACGAGCCCCTGCGCCAGAAGCTCCAGGAGCGTCTGGGCGACCTGCACATCACCGTCGACAACGACGCGAACGCCGCCGGGTGGGCCGAGTTCCGCTTCGGCGCCGGTCGGCTCGTGTCCGACATGACCATGCTCACCATCGGCACCGGGGTCGGCGGTGCGATCGTCACCGAGGACCGGCTGTTCCGCGGCGGCTTCGGCACCGGCGGTGAGATCGGCCACCTGCGCATCGTGCCGAACGGCCTGCCCTGCGGCTGCGGTGCCCGCGGCTGCATCGAGCAGTACGGCTCCGGTCGTGCCCTGCAGCGGATGGCGAACGACGTCGCGGACGCCGGCGGCATCGGTGTCGCCCTGGCCGAAGCGCGTGACGCCAACGGCGGGCAGCTCGACGGCGCCGTCGTGGGGGAGCTCATCCTCGCCGACGACCCGGGCGCCCTCGCGGCCCTCCGGCGTCTCGGCCGCCACCTCGGCGAAGCGTGCGCGTCCCTGTCGGCCGTGCTCGACCCGCAGCTGTTCGTCTTCGGCGGCGGCGTCGCCAGCGCGGGCGACCGGCTGCTCGAGCCGATCAAGCAGGCGTACCTCAACAACCTGCCGGCGCGGGGCTACCACCCGGAGCCGGACTTCGTGATCGCCGAGCTCGTCAACGACGCCGGTGTCGTCGGTGCCGCCGACCTCGCCCGCATCCACGCCCGCACCGCCTGAACCGCGGTTGCCGGTACCCCGCACGGTCCGCACACCCACCACCCGACGGAGTCGACGATGCTCTACTGGCTGCTGAAGAACTTCGTGCTCGGCCCGCTCATCCTGACCCTGTTCCGGCCGTGGGTGGTCGGACGCGAGAACGTCCCCGCCTCCGGCCCGGTCATCTTCGCGTCGAACCACGTCTCGTTCATCGACTCGGTGATCCTGCCCGCGGTGCTCGACCGTCGGATGTCGTTCCTGGCGAAGAGCGACTACTTCACCGGGCGCGGCCTCAAGGGCTGGGCGACGAAGACGTTCTTCAACGCGATCGGCCAGCTGCCGATCGACCGCTCCGGCGGCAAGGCGTCCGAGGCGTCGCTCCGCACCGGCCTGCAGGTCCTGGCCCGCGGCGAGCAGCTCGGCATCTACCCCGAGGGCACCCGGAGCCCGGACGGCAAGCTCTACCGCGGACGCACCGGCATCGCCCGGATGGTGCTCGAGGGTCGGGTCGTGGTGGTCCCCGTCGCCATGGTCGGCACGCGTGAGGTCCAGCAGATCGGGCAGAAGTTCCCGAAGTTCAAGCGCGTCGGCGTCGTGTTCGGCAAGCCGCTCGACTTCTCGCGCTTCGAGGGGCTCGAGACCGACCGCTTCATCCTGCGCAGCGTCACGGACGAGATCATGCACGAGCTCCGGGGGCTGAGTCGCCAGGAGTACGAGGACGTCTACGCGACGAGCGTCAAGGAGCGGGCCACGAGTGCCCGCGAGAGCGTCATGCGCGAGCGTCGCTCCGCCGCCGGACGGTAAGATCGGACGGTCCCGCATCCGTCGGGACGCCGTCGCACCGTCGACGGCCGTGCGCGAACCACAAGACCGAGGTGCAGCCTTGTCCGAGTCGATCGACTCCCTCACCCTGCAGGATCCGGACCTGATCGCGGGCCTCGACCACTGGCGCACGCTCCCGATCAAGCAGCAGCCGACGTGGCCGGACCCCGCCGCTGCCGAAGCCGCCTCGGCCGAGATCGCCACGCTGCCGCCGCTCGTCTTCGCGGGCGAGGTCGACCAGCTGCGCGACCGTCTGGCCGCCGCCGCCTCGGGCCGGGCGTTCCTGCTGCAGGGTGGCGACTGCGCCGAGACCTTCGCCGGTGCCACCGCTGACTCGATCCGCGACCGCGTCAAGACCATCCTGCAGATGGCCGTCGTCCTCACCTACGGTGCCTCGACCCCGGTCATCAAGATGGGGCGGATGGCGGGCCAGTTCGCCAAGCCCCGCTCGAGTGACTGGGAGACCCGGGGCGACGTCACCCTGCCGGCCTACCGCGGCGACATCGTCAACGGCTACGACTTCACGCCGGAGTCCCGCCAGGCCGACCCCCGTCGCCTGGTGCAGGGCTACCACACGGCCGCGTCGACCCTGAACCTGGTCCGGGCCTTCACCCAGGGCGGCTTCGCGGACCTGCGGCAGGTGCACTCGTGGAACAAGGGCTTCGCCGCCAACCCGGCGAACGCCCGGTACGAGAACCTGGCCGCCGAGATCGACCGCGCGATCCAGTTCATGGCCGCGTGCGGTGCCGACTTCGAAGCGCTCAAGCACGTCGAGTTCTACGCCTCGCACGAGGGGCTGCTGATGGACTACGAGCGCCCGATGACCCGGATCGACAGCCGGTCCGGTCAGGCGTACGACACCTCCGGGCACTTCATCTGGATCGGGGAGCGCACCCGTGACCTCGACGGCGCCCACGTCGACTTCCTGTCCCGCGTCCGGAACCCGATCGGGGTCAAACTCGGCCCGACCACCACGGTCGCCGACATGCAGGCCCTGATCGAGAAGCTGGACCCCGAGCGTGAGCCGGGCCGCCTGACCTTCATCACCCGGATGGGTGCCGGCAAGGTCCGCGACGAGCTGCCCAAGCTGCTCGAGGCGGTCAAGGGCATGGACGCCACCCCGCTCTGGGTCACCGACCCGATGCACGGCAACGGGCTGACGACGCCGAACGGCTACAAGACCCGCCGCTTCGACGACGTCGTGGACGAGGTCCTGGGCTTCTTCGAGGTGCACCGTGCGGTCGGCACGTACCCGGGCGGCATGCACGTGGAGCTCACCGGCGACGACGTCACCGAGTGCCTCGGCGGCTCGGAGCACATCGACGAGGCCACGTTGGCGACACGGTACGAGTCGCTCTGCGACCCGCGCCTGAACCACATGCAGTCCCTCGAGCTCGCCTTCCTGGTGGCCGAGGAGCTCCGCGCGCACCCGTCGGTCATCCGCGGCTGACGGGCAGCACCGCCTGCATGACGGGAGGCCCGACACCGGTCCGGTGTCGGGCCTCCCGTCATGTGGGCGGTCGCGCCGCTACTGGTCGTAGGCCAGGGCGATCGTGTCGCCCTTGTGGACGGTGGCACCGGCGGCCGGGTCCGTCGCGGTGACGGGCAGCTTGCTCTTCCAGTCGTAGAAGCCGCAGAGGATGTTCGTGCAGTCCGGGTAGCTGACCTGGAGCCCGAGTGCCTTCAGGGTCGAGGTGGCTTCGTCGATCGTCTGCCCCTTGACCGACGGCATGGTGATCGGCACCGGTCCCTTCGACACGACGACGTCGACCGCGGTGCCCTTGACGGCGGGGTCGTCGGCGGGGGCGGCGGAGATGACCTGGCCGTCCGGTACCGAGTCGCTGAACTGCTGCGTCTGGCTGCCGAGCACCAGGCCGACGCCCTGCAGCGTGCTGGTGGCGTCGGCGACGGACTTGCCGGTGACGTCCGGGACGGCCCCGAGGGAGACGGTGAGCGTGACCGGGCCGCGCTCCGGGTACTGCTCGACGGTGGTCAGGTCGAGGGCGCCGGAGCCGTTCCGGCCGGTCGCGGCGATCACCGTGTCGGCGGGGACGTCGGCGGAGAACTGGTACTGCGGGTCCTGCAGGTCGAAGTCGTCGTCGAGGGCCGCGCGGGCGGTGGAAGCGGACTGCCCGACGATCGCCGGCAGGCTGATCATCCGCGGGCCGCTCGAGACGACGATGCGGATGGCGGTGCCCTTCCGCACTTCGCGATCGGTGGGCGGCTGGGTGGCGGTCACCAGGCCGGCTGCGACCTCGAGGTCGGGGCGGCTCGTCGTCGCCTCGGCGGCACGCAGCCCGTTGGACGCCAGGGCCTGTCGGACCTGGGAGACCGTCTTGCCGGCGACCGCGGGGATCCGGACGTTGCCGCCCGGTCCGGGGCCGTACCAGGCGGCGACGCCCGCTCCGACGAGGGCCAGGACGAGCACGACGACCAGGGCGATCCAGCCGCGCTTCCGTCGCTTGGCGGACTTGTCGGCCAGGCGCTGGCCGGCCGGTGACAGGGTCGCGGTGACCGCGCCGGTCCGGCGGGGGCCGGGGGCGTTCCGGGCGCCCGGCGCGTTCCGGGGACGCGGCGGGGTCTCCTGCGTGCCCCGTCGGTCGAGGACCGTCGTGTCGTGCTCGCTCGCGTCCTGGACGTCGTCCCCGAAGGCCGCGGCACCGGCGCTGCCACCGGACGGGAGGATCGCGGTCGCGTTCTCGGGGCGCAGCACGGCGGTGCGGTACTGGCCGGTCGCGCGCTGCTGCACGCCCGCCATGTGGTCGAGCATCTCGCGGGCGTCGAGCGGCCGGTCGCGCGGGTCCCGGGCGGTGGCCCAGGCGACGAGGTCGTCGAGTTCGGCGGGGACACCCGGTAGCGCGGCGCTCGGTGCGGGGACCGTGTCGTTCGCGTGCTGGTAGGCGATCTGCATCGGCTGCTCACCCTTGTAGGGCTGCTCGCCGGTGAGCATCTCGTAGAGCATGATGCCGAGCGCGTAGATGTCGCTGCGCGAGTCGGCGGCGCCGCGGGTGACGAGCTCGGGGGAGAGGTACGCGATCGTGCCGAGCAGGGCCGCGCCGGTGGCGGTGTTCGCGGTGGTGGCGCGCGCGAGGCCGAAGTCGCCGAGCTTGATGCGCCCGTCGTCGGCGAGCAGGACGTTCTCGGGCTTGAGGTCGCGGTGCACGATGCCGGCACGGTGCGCCGAGGCCAGGCCGGCGAGGACCGCGCGGAGGATGTCGGTCGCCTGCTCGGGCGTCAGCGCACGGTGCTCGTGGAGCAGGTCGCGGAGCGTGATGCCCGGGATGTACTCCATGACGATGTAGACGCAGTCGTCCTCGGCACCCTGGTCGTAGACGCCGACGAGGTTCGGGTGCGACAGCCGGGCTGCCGAGCGGGCCTCCTGGATGAAGCGCTCCCGGAACGCCTGGTCGTCCGCCAGGTGCCCGTGCATGATCTTCACGGCGACCCGGCGCTCCAGGCGCACGTCGGTCGCCAGGTACACGGTCGCCATGCCGCCGCGCGCGATCCGGGATCGGACGCGGTACCGCTGATCGATCATGCGACCGATCATCGGGTCCGTGGCGGCGTTCGTGGTCATCTGCGGCATTCTACGAATCCGGACGGGGAGGACCGGCACCGGCGCACCGGTCGTTACACGATCTCGACCGGAGGGATGACCCGGCGGTGCCGATCAGGCTGCTGGCCGGCGTGGTGGACGGGAGGTCCGACCGTGCGGACGTCAGAGCGAGCGGAGCCAGGCGTGGGCGGACTGCTCCCACTGCGCGTAGGCCTTCGGGTACGCGGAGCGCTGGACCGCCTGCGCAGCCTCGGTCACGCTCATCGACGACCAGCCCGGGATGTCGAGCAGGCCGGCCGTGACGCCCGGGTTCGGGTTCCGCGACCCGCCGAAGAACAGCTCGGACGCGTACACGGTGTCCTGCAGCTGACCGGGGGTGCCCCACCCCTGGCTCGGACGCTGCTGGAACAGGCCGACGGAGTCGCGGTCGCCGTGGGCGAGGTTCCGGAGGTTCGACTCCTGCATCGCGGTCGCCAACGCGATGACGAGACCACGGTCCGAGACGCCGAGGGAGCGGCCGACACGGACGATGGTCGCCGCGTTGGCACGCTGCTCGGAGGAGAGCGACGGGCCGCTGGAGGGCAGGACGAGGGTGCTGCCGGCGTAGATCGTGCTCGTGTAGGTCAGGCCGTTCGCGGCGAGGAGCGACGAGACCGAGACGCCGTGCGTCGTCGCGACGGAGAGGATCGTGTCTCCGTTGCCGATCGTCACGGAGCCGGCGCGGTGGACGGTGGCGCTCGTGGTGGGGGCGGCGCTCGGTGCGGCGGGCCCGGCGGTCGTGGCCGTCTTCGTGGCACTGGACCGACCGGCCGGCACGCGGAGCGACTGCCCGGGGTAGATGACGCTGCGCTGCGAGAGCTCGTTGGCGGTGAGCAGTGCGGCGGTCGACACGCCGACCTTCGCCGCGATGCCGGAGACGGTGTCGCCCTGCTTGACGTGGTAGCTGGCGGTCGTGGTGCTCGACGTGACCGCACCGCCGACCGGGGTCGAGGCGAGCCGCAGCGTCTGGCCCGCGTGGATGATCGTGTTCCAGCCGAGGCCGTTGCGGACCAGGATCTCCTGCGCGGACAGCCCGTAGCGGCCGGCGATCGCGGAGACGGTGTCGCCCTGGCGGACGGTGTAGGTGGTGGGCGCCGCTGAGCGGGTGGCGGCGACCGTCGTGACGACCGGCTGCTGCTGGCGGGCGACGGCGGTGCCGAAGACCGGGCCGGAGCCGAGGTTCCGGTCCGCGTCGACGTGCCGACGGTTGGAGTCGTCGTCATGACGCTGCTCGATGTGGGCGATCGGTCCGGTCAGGCCGGCCGTCACCGCGATCGTGCCGGCGAGGACGATCGGCATCGTCGCGAAGCGCGACGAGCGGAGGCGTCGGGCTGCCTCGTCGGGGGTCGTGTCCCTGTCCACGGTCGTTCTCCTGTCTCCGCGCGTCGTCGGCACGGGGTGGGTCTGTCGGCCGTGTGTGCACGTACACGGCACACACAGGTGACCACACGCTGACACGCTGTGATTCCCAAGTCAACCAGAGCGCCGGAAGTTGTGCTCGTGACTGCTGTGACTTGTGTGACTGGAGTGACTCAATCGAGTCGTGCTCATCCGCGATCTGCGGTCTGCGGAGGGCATCGGGGCGGCGGGTGCTGCGCGGGCCCGCCCCGCTCTGGCACGATGGGACCCGTGAGTGCCCTTCCCGGAGACGACGCCCTGTCCGAACGCTGGCTGACCGTGCCCGACCTGGTCGACCTGCTGGGGGTGAGCCCCGGCCGCGTCCACCGCCTGTTCGAGGAACGGACCCTGCTGCCGGCCCGGGTCGACGGTGTCCTCCGCGTCCCGTCCGAGTTCCTCGACGACACCGAGCCGCTGCCCTCGCTGCGCGGCACCCTCATCGTCCTGGGCGACAACGGGCTCACCGACGACGAGGCGGTCCGGTGGATGCTCACCGAGGACGACGCGATGGGGACGACGCCGATCGCCGCACTCCGGGCGAACCGCAAGGCCGAGGTCCGGCGCGCGGCGCAGTCGCTGCTCTAGCGTCAGCTCGCGGCGGTCGTCGCCGCGCCCGTCGCGTTCGTCGCGACCCCCTGTCAGACGGGAGGCCCGGTACCAGCTGGTACCGGGCCTCCCGTCCGTCAGGGGTGCGCTGGGTCAGGCGGACCGGCGGCTGACCGTGTCAGCGAGCGACGCGAGCTGCTCGCGCGCCGACGGCGTCAGCGGCGACGCGTCGAGAGCGGCCTTCGCGCGCTGCACGTGCCGCTCGATGGACCGCTCGACCGCGCTGACCGCGCCGGAGTCGGTGAGGGTCGCCCGGAGCATCTGCACCTGGTCGTCGTCGAGGTCCGGGTCACCGAGCAGCTCGTCGAGCAGCTGCCGGGCGCCGACCGGCAGGGACTTGCGGGCCGTGGCGACCAGGACGGTGCGCTTGCCCTCGCGGAGGTCGTCCCCGGCGGGCTTGCCCGTCACCTCGGGGTCACCGAACACGCCGAGCATGTCGTCGCGCAGCTGGTACGCCACGCCGAGGGGCAGGCCGAAAGACCGCAGGCCGTCGAGCTGGCTGGCACTGGCACCGGCGATGAGCGCCCCGATGAGCAGCGGCGCCTCGACCGAGTACTTGGCCGACTTGAAGACGATGACGCGCTGGGCCCGGACGAGCTGTTCGGCGTCGTCGACGGTCGGCCAGGCGGTCTCCTCGTGGATGTCGAGGTACTGGCCTGCGGTCACCTCGAGTCGCATGGTGTGGAACTCCTGGCGGACGACGCGGGCGCGCACCGGGTCGAGGAGTGCCAGGGCCTCGTCGAAGAGGGAGTCGCTGAGCGAGAGGAGCATGTCGCCGAGCAGCAGCGCGGCGTTGGTGCCGTAGAGGGCGCGGTCGCCGACCCAACCGGAGTCGGCGTGCTGCGACTCGAAACGGCGGTGCGCTGCCGGACGCCCGCGACGGGTGTCCGAGCGGTCCATGATGTCGTCGTGCACCAGGGCCGCGGCGTGGAAGACCTCGAGCGCGGCGGCGGCGGTGACGATCGCTTCGGCCGTGGTCTGCCGGGCGCCTTCCGACAGCGGGTCGAACGAGCCCGAACGGCCCGCCACCGACTGCCAGCCCCAGTAGCAGAACAGCGCACGGAAGCGCTTCCCACCCGACAACAGGTCTCGTGCGAAGGTGTCGAAGGACACCAGGTCGGGACTGATCGCCGCGAGGCGGTCGCGCTGCTCGTCGAGAGCCCGATCGATCCGCGCCGAGACGAGGTCCACTAATCGCGTACTCTCAGCCACGGTCCTTACCTTAGTGGGTGGTCCGGTCGTAAGATCGATCCACCCCTTCCACCGCGTCGATCCCAGGAACAAGAGGGAACCAAGATGCCACTCTCGGAGCAAGAGCAGCGCCTCCTCGAAGAGATGGAGCGGAGCCTCTACCAGAACGACTCCGACTTCGTGGCGCGCGTCACTCGCCGCCAGGGCCGTCCGACGTACACCGCGATCACGATCGGTGTCCTGATCGGACTCGTCGGCGTCGGCGTGATCGTCCTCGGGCTCGTCATCAAGCAGCCCCTGATCGGTGTGCTGGGCTTCGTCGTCATGCTGGCCGGGGTGCTCTTCGCCCTGCGGCCCGGTGGTCGGACCCCCACCGCACGACCGGCACGCGGCGCCTCCGCCCGACCTGCCCGCGGCGGTGCTCGCCCGGCTCGCGGTTCCGGCGGCGGCTCCTTCATCGACCGGATGAACGAGCGCTGGGACAAGCGCAACCAGCAGGACTAGTTCCTCCACATCCCTCCACGGGGCCGGCCTGGGAAGGCCGACCCCGTGGAGGG
>NZ_JASDDD010000028.1:0-42542 GCF_030407555.1 Curtobacterium sp. APC 4022 | reverse complement strand
GCGCGTAGCGTCCGCCCGGACGACCCACGAGGAGGAACCCCATGAAGGCAGTTGTCTGGCACGGCATCGGCGGCATCCGGCTCGACGAGGTCCCGGAGCCCACCATCCAGGACCCGCACGACGCGATCGTGCACATCACCCGCTCCGCGATCTGCGGCACCGACCTGCACTTCGTCCGCGGCACGATGGCACCGATGGTCGAGGGAACGATCCTCGGCCACGAGGCGGTCGGCGTCGTCTCCGAGGTCGGCGATGCCGTCCGCGGGTTCAGCCCGGGCGACCGCGTCGTCATCAACTCGACCATCTCGTGCGGCGCCTGCCGGTACTGCCGCATGGGCCAGACCGCGCAGTGCGACGTGGCGAACCCGAACGGGCCCCAAGCGGGCACGAGCTTCTTCGGCGGCCCGCAGTCGACCGGCCCGGTGGACGGCCTGCAGGCCGAGTACGTCCGGGTGCCGTGGGCGCAGAACACGATGCACCCGCTGCCCGAGAACGTCAGCGACGAGCAGGCGATCCTGCTCTCCGACATCTTCCCGACCGGCTGGTTCGGCGCCGAGCTCGCCGGGGTCCGCCGCGGTGACGTCGTCGTGGTGTTCGGCGCGGGGATCGTCGGCCAGTTCGCGGCCGCCTCGGCCTACAAGCAGGGCGCCGGACGCGTCATCGTCGTCGACGGGCACGAGACCCGGCTCGCCGCGGCCCTCGCGCAGCACTGCGAGGTCGTCGACTACAACAAGGAGGACCCGGTCCAGGCGATCCTGGACCTCACCAACGGCGTCGGTGCGGACGCCGTCATCGACGCGGTCGGCGTCGACGCGGAGCGCCCGAAGCGCGGCCCCGCGGCGGTGTCCGACGAACAGGCCGCCGCGTTCGACGCCGAGGTGCAGCAGGTCGCGCCCGACGCCTCGCCCGACGGGTTCGGCGAGCAGCAGCAGTGGAAGCCGGGTGACGGGCCCTCCCAGGTCGCCCAGTGGGCGGTCGCCTCGGTCGCCAAGTACGGCCGGATCGGCATCATCGGCGTGTACGGGCCGACCGCGCAGTCGTACCCGATCGGCGAGGCGATGAACAAGAACCTCACGATCCGGATGGGCAACTGCGACCACCACTCGGTCACCCCGCCGCTCATCGACATGGTCGCGGCCGGGCAGTTCGACCCGACGGCGCTGATCACCGAACACGAGGGCATCGGCTCCGCGATCGAGGCCTACGAGGCCTTCGACCGCCGCGAACCCGGCTGGATCAAGGTCGAGCTGACGGACCTGACCGCCTGATCGGGCCGCCTGACCGGGCCGGCGCTGCGCGTCACGCGGTGTCGGCCTGGAGGCCCGGTGCCGGTCCCACGGGCCGGCACCGGGCCTCCAGGCGGTCACGCCGCGACGGTCGGTGCGGCTTCTCCTGCACCGATGCGGTTCTCCGCGGAGTTCCCCACACGTCGGCCCCACGGTCGTCCGAGGCGGGGACGGTGGGCCAGGATGGGACGCATGACCGACCAGCGGATCGCCGTCGTCGTCCTCGCCGCCGGGCAGGGCACACGCATGAAGTCCTCGCTCCCCAAGGTGCTGCACCGGCTCGCCGGCCTGCCCCTGATCGCCCACGTGCTCCGGACCGCAGAGTCCCTGTCCCCGGAACACGTCGTCGTGGTCGTCCGGCACGAACGTGACCGCGTCGCCGCCGAGATCACCGAGCGTGCGCCCGACGCCCTCGTCGTCGACCAGGACGACGTCCCGGGCACCGGACGTGCGGTGGAGGTCGCAGTGGACGCGCTGCCGGCCGACTTCGACGGTGTCGTCGTGGTGCTCTCCGGCGACGTGCCGCTGCTCGATGCGCCGAGCCTCCACACCCTCGTGACCGCGCACGGCGACGGCGGACACGGCGCCACGTTCGTCAGCGCCATCGCTCCCGACCCGACCGGGCTCGGGCGCATCGTGCGCGATGCCGACGGGGCGTTCGCCGGGGTCGTCGAGCACAAGGACGCCACACCGGAGCAGCTGCAGATCACCGAGGCCAACGCCGGCATCTACGCGTTCGACGTCACCCACCTCCGTGCGGTCCTGCCGTCGCTGACCACCGAGAACGCCCAGGGCGAGAAGTACATCACCGACGTCCCGGCCCTCGTCGCCGCCCGCGGTGGTCGTGTCGACGTCGTCACGCTGACCGATCCGTGGCTCGTCGTCGGCATCAACGACCGCGCGCAGCTGTCCGACGCGGCCCGAGAGCTCAACGCCCGGATCGTCCGTCGTCACCAGCTGGCCGGCGTCACCGTGCAGGACCCTGCTTCGACCTGGATCGACCTCGACGTCACGATCGAACCCGACGCCGAACTGCTGCCCGACACGCAGCTGATCGGCGCGACGGCGATCGCCAGCGGCGCCGTCGTCGGGCCGGGCACGACCCTGCGCGACACCGAGGTCGGCGCCGGCGCCACCGTCAACCGCGTCGACGCCACCCTGGCGGTCATCGGTGACGGCGCCTCGGTCGGACCCTTCGCCTACCTGCGTCCGGGCACCATCCTGGGCGAGCGCGGCAAGATCGGCACCTTCGTCGAGACCAAGAACGCCGTGATCGGTCGTGGCAGCAAGGTGCCGCACCTGTCCTACATCGGCGACACCGAGGTCGGCGAGGACTCCAACATCGGTGCGAACACCATCACCGCGAACTACGACGGCGTCCACAAGCACCGCACCGTCATCGGCTCCGACGTCCGGACCGGATCGCACAACGTGTTCGTCGCCCCGGTTAGGATTGGCGACGGGGCGTACACCGGTGCAGGCACGACAGTCCGCAAGGACGTGCCGGCCGGGTCGCTCGCGATCAGCTACGCCCCACAGCGCAACTCCGAGGGATGGGTCGAGGAGAACCGACCCGGTACCCCGGCGGCCGAGGCAGCTCGGCGCGCGCGAGGCGAATGACACCTTCGACGGTCCCCGTGGCCGTCAGCGGTGGGCCCCGACCGGAGCCCAGGACATCGGCCCCGGCGGGTCAGATCGACCCCTTCACGGGGTCAGGGAGTGAGCACCACACGTGTCCGGAATCAAGACAACCGGCCAGAAGCGACTCGTCCTGGTCGCAGGGCGAGCGCACCCGGAACTGTCGACGGCGATCGCGGAAGAGCTCGGTGTCGACCTCGTCCCGACCGACGCCCGGACCTTCGCCAACGGTGAGCTCTACGCCCGCTTCGACGAGTCGGTGCGCGGGTGCGACGCCTTCGTCATCCAGTCGCACACCGCCCCGATCAACGAGTGGCTCATGGAGCAGCTCATCATGGTCGACGCCCTGAAGCGCGCCTCTGCCAAGCGCATCACCGTCGTCGCCCCGTTCTACCCGTACGCCCGGCAGGACAAGAAGGGCCGCGGCCGCGAGCCGATCTCGGCCCGCCTGGTCGCCGACCTGTTCAAGGCCGCCGGCGCCCACCGCATCATGAGCGTCGACCTGCACGCCCCGCAGATCCAGGGCTTCTTCGACGGCCCGGTCGACCACCTGTTCGCGATGCCGGTGCTGCTCGAGCGCTTCCGCGAGATGCTCGACCCCGCGACCCTGACCGTCGTGTCGCCCGACATGGGCCGCGTGCGCGTCGCCGACATCTGGTCCGAGAAGCTCGGTGCACCGCTGGCGATCATCCACAAGCGCCGCGACCCGCTCATCCCGAACCAGGTCTCGGTGCACGAGATCGTGGGCGACGTCTCCGGCCGCTGGTGCCTGCTCGTCGACGACCTCATCGACACCGGCCGCACGATCGCCAAGGCAGCCGAAGCACTCAAGGCCAGCGGCGCCAAGGGCGTCGTCGTCGCCGCCACCCACGCGGTGTTCTCCGACCCGGCGACCGAGCTGCTGCAGAGCGAGTTCATCGACCGCGTCGTCGTCACCGACACCCTGCCGGTCCCGCACGAGAAGCGCTGGGACAAGCTCGAGGTCCTGCCGATCGCACCGCTCATCGCCCGCGCCATCCACGAGGTGTTCGACGACGGTTCGGTGACGTCGATGTTCGACGGCGCCGCCTGAGTCCTCGGACACCAGCGTGGCCCTGACTCCGCGAGACGCTCTCGCCGCCCGGCTCCGGGCGGGCGGGAGCGTCTTCGCCGAGGACGAAGCCGACCTGCTGCTCGCTGCCGGTGACGGCGACCCGACGCGCCTCCGCGGGCTGCTGCAGCGCCGTCTGGCGGGGGAGCCGCTCGAGTACGTCCTCGGTTGGGCGGCCTTCGACGGACGCCGGGTGCGCGTGACCCCCGGGGTCTTCGTGCCGCGGGCCCGGACCCGGGTCGTCGTCGTCGAGGGCGCTCGACGCCTGCACCGCTACGACCGGGTCGTCGACCTGTGCTGCGGTGCCGGAGCGATCGGGATGGCGCTGCTCGAACGGATCGGCGCGCTCGACCTCGTCGCCGCCGACATCGACCCGGACGCCACCGAGGTCGCCGCCGAGAACCTCGGGGACCGGGGGATCGTCGTCACGGGCGACCTGTTCGCGCCGCTGCCGACCCGGTTCCGCGGGCAGGTCGACGTCCTCACCGTGAACGCCCCCTACGTGCCGACGGACGCCATCGGCTCGATGCCGACCGAGGCGCGGGACCACGAGCACCGGGTCGCCCTCGACGGCGGTGCGGACGGCCTCGACGTGCACCGGCGGATCGCTGCCGGTGCGGCCGAGTGGCTCCGGCCCGGCGGCGCCGTCGTCATCGAGGTGTCGGGCGTCCAGGCGCCGGTGTCGGCCGGGCTCTTCCGCGCTGCCGGGTTCACGGCGGAACTCGCTCGCGACGACGAGGTCGACGGCACCTGCGTCGTCGCGACGCTCCCCGGCTGACTCCGCCGAGCCGAGACCGCAGCCGAGCGCCCCGAGAACGCCGCCGAGCGCCCCGAGACACCGCGGAGTCGCTGAGACGCCGCAGAACTCGGCGGCGTCCGACCTCCCCGGCGGCGCCGAGTGCAGACGGGGGCGTCTCGCCGGCGGGACGGACCCGTGGGCGGTGGTCCGCGCCTCCCGTCAGGTCGCCGAGACGGTGACCCGCGCCTCCCGTCAGGACGCGGAGATGGTGACCCCGTGCCAGCCGGTCGCACCGTTCGGGGCCGGCGGCCGCTGCACGCTGGTCTGCACCTCGCCGTCGGCGCTGACCGCGCGGACCTGCACCTCGTGCTGCCCGGCGACGGCCGTCCACCGGTACACCCATTGCCGCCAGGTGTCGGCCGAGGCCGAGTCGGCCAGTTCGGCGTCCTGCCACCCGGCGGAGCCGACCTTCACCTGCACGGCCTTCACACCGACGTGCGGCTGCCAGGCGACGCCCGCGATCGGGACACGGTCGCCGACCTTGACCGAGGTGCCGTCGCCGGGGGTGTCGATCCGCGACTCGAGTTTCACCGGGCCGCGCTCGGACCAGCCGCGCGGTGTCCAGTAGCCCTGCGCCTTCGCGAACCGGGTGACCTCGAGCTCGGTCACCCACTTCGTGGCGGAGACGTACCCGAACAGCCCCGGGACGACCAGCCGCGCCGGGAACCCGTGCTCGGCGGGCAACGGCGAGCCGTTCATGCCGACCGCCACGAGCGCCTGCGTGCCCTCGTCCTGCAGGACGTCGAGGGGCGTCCCCGCGGTGAACCCGTCGATGCTCCGCGAGAGGACCATGTCCGCGCCTGACTTCGGCCGGGCACGGGCGAGGAGCGACCGGATCGGGTAGCCGAGCCAGAGCGCGTTGCCGATGAGGTTGCCGCCGACCTCGTTCGAGACGCAGCTCAGCGTCGCCATGTGCTCTTCGAGGGGAAGGGCCAGCAGCTCCGCCCAGGTGATCTCGACGGTCTCCTCGACCTCGCCGTGGATCTTCAGCGACCAGTCGGCGGGGTCGATCGACGGCACGCGCAGAGCCGTGTCGATCCGGTAGAAGTCGGCGTTCGGGGTGACGTAGGGCGTGATGCCCGTCACGTCCAGGCTCGCACCGGCCGGCACCGGCGGCGCGGTGGTCGCCGGCGTCGGCAGTCGCACGGCCCGGCGGACCGCGGCTGCGGCCTGCAGGGACGCCGACCCCAGCCGGGAGGCGCTGCCCACCACCGCCGCGACCGCTGCGGTGGTCACTGCCCACCCGATGAACGAGCGGCGCTGCACGCCGCCAGCGCGCTCGGCGTCGGCGGTGGGCACCGCGCGGGCGTCCTCCCACCGACGGAGGCGCTGCAGCAGGAGCCGGAGCACGATGATCGACGCGGCCACACCGAGCACCGTCGGGGCGCCGTCGAAGGTGCCGCTGCCGGAACGGGTGGTGACGGCGAGCAGGGCGAGCACCCCACCGGCGGCGAACACCAGCGCGCCGCACGGCGGCCGACGACGTTCGAGGATGCCGGCACCGGCCGTGATGACCACGAGCAGGACCGTCATGAGTGCGAACAGCGCGACCTTGTCGCCGGTGCCGAACAGCGACACCATGAGGTCCTTCGCGCCTCGGGGTGCGAGGTCGATGACCGCGGAGCCGACGGCCACGAGCGGGCTGCCGGCGCCGCCGAGCAGCAGCGCACCGAGCTCCGCGACGGCGAGGAACGCGAGCATGGCGATCACCCCGACGAGCGCGGCGGCCCAGCGACGGTGCGGGAGGAGGCGCGGGTCAGGCTCGGTCACCCACGGATGGTAAGTCAGCGCCGCTGGGAACGGGCGGTCCGCTGCGGGGAACGGGTTGGGGGAGCGTTCATCCCCGGTCGTGCCGGTGGACGCCGTCGTCGTGGCAGGATCGTCACCGTGCCGAGGCGACCGATCCGTGTTCCGGGTCCTGGTCGTGCCCGCGGGGACCGGCAGCGCTGGTCGCCGTACCGCCGACTCCTCGCGCTGCGGTGGGCGATCGTCGGGCTCTGGGCCGCCCTGGTGACCGCGCGGATCCTCGTCGTGAACGCCGATCCGGACGCCGACCTGACCGCGTTCGGCATCGCCGAGGTCGTCGCCGTCGTCATCGGGGTGACGGTCATCGTGATCGCCGTCCTCCGTGCCCGGTCCATCAGCCGCCGCCGCGCGGACGACCTGCTCGCCACCGCCGTCCGTCGGGTCGACCCGACCGTCTGGCTCGTCCCGGCCTCGGCGACTCCGGAGCTCCGCGGGACGCTGGAAGCGGTGCGCCCCGAGGTCCCGCTCGCACGGCACGTGACCTGGGCGTTCGGTGCGACCGAAGCGTCACTGTGGGAACTCGACGAACGTCGCGCCACGCGGTTGCTCGTCATCCGGTGGAGCCGCGTGGTGCACGTCGGTGTCGAGGACGTCCTGGTGCCCGGGGCCGGACGACGGACCGCGCCCGCGATCGTCGTGCACTACGTCCGGCCCGACGACACCACCGCGGTCGCGACGTTCTTCGTGCGTGCGGCACCTGGTTCGGACCGCTTGCTCGGCCGCGGCGACCGGCTGGACGAGCTCCTGGCCCGGTTGGCCCGCGAGCGCATCGTCGCCTGAGACAGACGACCCGGCCCGACCGCACCCCGCGGCCCGCACGCCGCACGCGCCCCCGCCCCGCGATCCGCACCCCGCGGCCGCAGCACGCACCGAGGGCCCCGTCGACGACGAGGCCCTCGGGTCGGAACGATCGGTATCAGTGCGTCGACGGCTCCTGCTCGACCTCGGGACGCCCGTCGTCGGACCACAGCGTGTGGAACGTGCCGTCCTTGTCCGTGCGCTGGTAGGTGTGCGCACCGAAGAAGTCGCGCTGCCCCTGGATCAGGGCGGCGGGCAGTCGCTCGGACGCCAGCGAGTCGAAGTACGACAGCGCCGACGAGAACCCGGGCGCCGGGATCCCCGAGGCAGCCGCGATCCCGACGATGCGTCGCCAGGCTGCTTCACCCTCGGCGACGGCGTTGGCGAAGTACGGGTCGACGAGCAGCGACGCGAGCTCCGGGTCCTTGTCGTACGCCTCGACGATGCGGTTCAGGAACTGGGCACGGATGATGCAGCCACCGCGCCAGATCTTCGCCATGTCGCCGAGCGCGATGTCCCAGTCGTACTCCTTGGCCCCGGCGATGATGAGGTCGAAGCCCTGCGCGTACGCGACGACCTTCGAGGCGTAGAGCGCGGCCCGGACGTCGTCGGCGAAGGTGTCCGGCACCTCGGCGATGTCGGGGCGCTTCGTGACGGACTTCCGGACCGCTTCGCGCTGCGTCGGCTTCGACGACACCGCACGGGCGAACACCGCCTCGCCGATGCCGGAGACCGGGATGCCCAGGCCGACGGCGTTCTGCACGGTCCAGACGCCGGTGCCCTTCGAGCCCGCTTCGTCGCGGATCAGGTCGACGAGGGGCTTGCCGGTGTCGGCGTCCTGCTGCTTGAGGACCTCGCCGGTGATCTCGATCAGGTAGGACTCGAGGTCGCCCTTGTTCCACTCGTCGAACACCTGCACGAGCTGGTCGACGCTGTAGCCACCGACGCGGCGGAGCAGGTCGTACGACTCGGCGATCAGCTGCATGTCGGCGTACTCGATGCCGTTGTGGACCATCTTCACGAAGTGGCCGGCACCGTCGGTACCGACGTGTGTGACACAGGGCTCGCCCTCGGCCACGGCGGCGATCGACTTCAGGATCGGCCCGAGGGTCTCCCACGCCTCGTCCGAGCCACCGGGCATGATCGACGGCCCGTGCAGGGCGCCCTCTTCGCCACCGGAGATGCCGGTGCCGACGAAGTTGAGGCCCTTCTCCTTGAGGTCGTGCTCGCGACGGATGGTGTCGTGGAAGTTCGCGTTGCCGCCGTCGACGATGATGTCGCCTTCCTCGAACCGGTCGGCGAGCTGCGAGATCACCGCGTCGGTGCCCTTGCCGGCCTGGACCATGATGATCGCGGTGCGCGGCTTCGACAGGGACGCCACGAACCCGTCGATGTCCTCGGACGCGATGAAGCCCATGTCGCCGTGCTCGTTCATGAGCTCTTCGGTGCGGGCGTAGGTGCGGTTGTAGACCGCGACGGTGTTGCCCTCACGCGACGCGAGGTTCCGCGCCAGGTTCGAGCCCATCACCGCGAGGCCGATGACCCCGATGTTCGCCTTGTCGTTGTTCTCTGCCACGTCGACTCCTTCGTGTCTGGACGGCCACCGCCAATCTATGCAGCCGCCCGTGTGACCACCCAGGTCTTCCGCATCCTGTGGACCACGAGGCCCCCGGTTCGTACTGTGGAGGAATGGCCGATGCGACCGTCCTCCCGCCCGTGCTCGTGATGGGGGTCTCCGGATCCGGCAAGTCGACGGTGGGTGAAGCGCTGACGCGTGCCCTCGTCGAACGGGGACAGGCAGCCGAGTTCGTCGACGCTGACGGACTGCACCCGCAGGCGAACAAGGACAAGATGCACGCCGGCGTCCCCCTGACGGACGACGACCGGCGCCCGTGGCTCGACGCCTGCTCGGCACGGATCGCCGAGGTGCAGCGGTCCGGCGCCCGGTGCGTGATGGCGAACTCCGCGCTGAAGCGCGCCTACCGCGACCGTCTGCGTGAGGACGCCCCCGACCTGTTCATCGCGTTCCTCGACGGGTCGCGCGAACTCATCGCCGAGCGGCAGAGCCACCGGCACCACGAGTACATGCCGAACTCGCTGCTCGACTCGCAGTTCGAGACGCTCGAGCGTCCCGGGTCCGACGAGGCATCGGCGGCGGTCCCGATCCGCGGATCGGTGGACGAGACCGTCGCGGCCATCCTCGCGATCCTGCCCTGACGGACAGCTCGCACGCCGCCCCGGTCCGATCCGTCGCCCTCAGAGTTTGAAGGTCGCCCTCGGGATGTCGGACACGATCCGCCGTGCGGTCCGGACAGCGTCCTCCTCGGAGAGCTGGTGCGTCACGACGAGCGACGCCAGGTAGGCCGCATCCGCCCGCCGCGCCATGTCGTGCCGGGCGGGGATGGAGCAGTACGCCCGGGTGTCGTCGATGAACCCGGACGTCTTCGTGAACGACGTCGAGTCGGTGATCGCCGACCGGTAGCGTCCGATCGCCGCGGGTGTGTCGATGAACCACCACGGTGCCCCGGCGTACACGGCGGGGTAGAACCCGGCGAGCGGTCCGATCTCCCGCGAGAACACGGTCTCGTCGACGGTGAACAGCACCACGTGGAACCCGGGCGCGGTGCCGAAGGCCTCGAGCAGGGGCCGCAGCGGCTCGGTGAACGCGCCGACCGCGGGCAGGTCGTGCCCGGTGTCCGGCCCGAAGCGCTCGAGTGTCGGCGTGTGGTGGTTCCGGACGACCCCCGGGTGCAGCTGCATGACCAGACCGTCGTCGACGCTCATCTCCGCCCACCGGAAGAGCATGTCGTGCCGGTACGCCACCGCCTCTGCCGCGGTCACCCCGGCCGGCCCCTGCAGCGCAGCCGTGTGGATCCGCGCGCGCTCCGACGGTGACAGCGGGGTCGACCCGGCGTCGAGCACCCCGGTGTCGGTCGCGGTCGCACCGTGCTCGATGAAGTACTGCCGACGTGCGCGGAGTGCGGCGAGCAGCCCGTCGTGGGTGCCCGTGTCGATGCCCGCGGCCTGGCCGACGGACGCGACCACGAGCCTCCAGTCCGGACGGGACGGGTCGAAGACGGCGTCCGCGCGGAAGGTGGGGACCACCCGGCCGCGGAAGGTGGGGTCGGCAGCGAGCTGCGCGTGGGCGGTGAGGTCGGCGTCCGGGGCGTCGGTGGTGGCGAGGACCTCGATGCCGAAGGCGTCGAACAGTGCGCGCGGCCGCATCTGCGGCTGCTGCAGCAGCGCGGCGATGTGGTCGTACTGCACGTCCGCGTTCGCGGCCGACGGCTGCTCCGTCAGCCCGAAGACGTCGTGCAGCTCCGTCTCGAACCAGTACCGGACGGGGGTGCCGAGGAAGTCGTCCCAGTGCTCCGCCAGGGTCCGCCAGATCTGGCGGCCTGGAGGCACGGTGCCGGTTCCCGACAGATCGGTGCGACCCAGCGCCTCCAGTCCGACACCGTTCGCGTGCAGGAGCCGCAGGACGTAGTGGTCCGGCGTGATCAGCAGCGCGGCGGGGTCGGCGAACGGCTGGTCATCCGCGATCAGGGCCGCGTCGACGTGCCCGTGCGGGGAGATGATCGGCGCATGGGCGACGGCCTCGTACAGGGTGCGCGCGACCGCACGCGCTCCCGGGTCGGCGGCGAACAGGCGGTCGGGGTGCGGCGCCAGCGGGGTGGCGGTGTCGGTACGGGGCATCGTCGGCTCCTTCAGGACGGACGGTGGTGGGTGGCCGGCACGGGGCCGGTCGACTCGCGGACGGTGAGGTGTGTGGGCAGGGCGACGGCACCGCTCATGTGCTCGCCGGGGAGCTCGTCGGCCGGGACGGCACCGAGCCGACCGAGGAGCATCCGGATCGCGACGCGGCCGGCCCGCTCGATCGGTGACGTCATCGTGGTGAGCGGCGGGTTGCAGAAGTCGGCGCCGAAGATGTCGTCGCAACCGACGATGCTGATGTCCTCGGGCACGCGGACACCGCGCTCCCGGAGCCGGCCGAGCATGCCGATCGCGATGAGGTCGTTGAAGGCGATGCAGGCCGTCGCTCCCGCGTTGACGGCTGCGTCGGCCGCGGCGGCACCCGAGTCCACGAACGGGGCGTGCGGACCGATGCGGGCGACGCGGACGTCGAGGCGCTTCGCGACGCGCACCAGGGCACGCCAGCGACGTTCGTTCGACCACGAGCTGTCCGGTCCCGCGACGTACAGGACGTCACGGTGCCCGAGCGACGCGAGGTGCTGCACCGCCTGCTCGACACCGCCGGGGGTGTCGATGAGCACGGAGGGGACCCCGGCCGGACGGCGGTTCACCACCACGAGCGGGGTGCGCTCGGCGAACTTCGCGATCTGCACGTCGGACAGGCGCGACGCGGTGAGCACGACGCCGTCGGCCTTCGTGGACACCGCGCTGAGGGCGGCCATCTCGGCGTCGGCGGACTCCTCGGTGTCGACGAGCAGCTGCGTCCACCCGGCGGCGGCGAGCTGGTGCTGCGTGCCCCGGATGACGTCGAAGTAGAAGGGGTTGGTGATGTCGGACACCAGGACCGCGACCGCCCGGGTCCGGCCGGACGTCAGCGCACGCGCCTGCGAGTTCGCGACGTAGCCGAGCTCGCGGGCGGCCTGCTGGATGCGCTGCTGCGTGGCGGGGTTCACACGGCCGGGGAGCGACAGGGCGCGGGACACCGTCGACGGTGCGACACCGGTGGCGGTGGCGACGTCGCGGATCGTGACGCGGCGGGACGAGTCGGTCTCGGTCACGCGAACCTCCCTGTCCTGTGCGGCACGTCCCGAACGCTAGGCCGGTCTGGCAACAAGTGGCAACCGGTTGCCGCCTGTTGCCACCCGCGCGACAGTGGTCGTCAGCCGGCTCGCCCCGGCGACACCCCGAGCAGCGCCGCTCGGGTGGAGGCTTCGAGGAGGAAACCCCCATGAAGACACGGACCTTGATCGGTTCCGTGGTCGTGGTCGCCCTCGCGACGCTGTCCCTGCAGGGATGCGCGATCGTCAACGGCAGTGGCGACGACCCCAACACACTCCGCGTCATGATGGGCGCGGACACGACCTACCCCGACCAACGCAAGCAGTGGCAGCGGGACACCGCCGCCGAGTTCAAGCGCACCACCGGCGCGGACATCCAGTGGGAGACGTACTCCTCCGGCCAGGAGGAACTGACCGCCATCCAGACGAGCGTCATCTCGGGCCAGGGCCCGGACGTGTACGCGATCGGCACCACCTTCACCCCCACCGCCTACGCCACCGGCGCGTTCGTCCGCATGGGCGAGGAGCAGTGGGACGCCATCGGCGGCAAGGACCAGTTCGACCCGGCGTCGTTCGGCATCTCGGGTCCGAGCGCGTCGAAGCAGATCGGCATCCCGTTCGCCAGCCGCCCGTTCGTGATGGCGGTGAACACGGACCTGCTCGCCCAGGCCGGCATCACCGAGATGCCGACCACGTGGGACCAGCTCACCGCGGACGCGAAGGCCACGACGACCGGTGACCGGCACGGCATGGCGATCGCCTACGCCGACGGGTTCGATCCGTGGAAGTTCATCTGGGGGATGTCCGAGAACGCCGGTAACACCATCGTCGACGGCTCGAGGGCGGAGCTCGACGCGGACGCCGTGCAGCGGGCCTACCGGACGTACTTCGACTGGGTCACGAAGGACGGCGTCGTGGACAAAGCCGCGATCGGGTGGAACAACGCCCAGGCCCTCGCGCAGTTCACCGACGGCAAGGCCGCGTTCTTCCCGATGACGACCACCACCGCCATCAACTCCTTCAAGGACACGAAGGTCGACGGCAAGTACGCGTTCGCCCTGCTGCCGACCGTGCCACCCGGCGCCACGTCGCGCCCGGCTGGTGGCATCGAGGCCGCCAGCATCCTGTCCGGCGACAACTTCGTCGTCGCCGACTACGGCACCAAGCAAGACCTGTCGTTCGAGTTCATCAAGCAGCTGAGCACCAAGAAGGCGCAGCTCGAGTACTACGACCTGTTCGGCAACCTGCCCACCAACGTGGACGCCGCCGCACAGCTCGCCGCGGAGAACCCCCAGCTCAAGCCCATCATCGACGCCGGCCGCCTGTCCAAGCCCACCGCCTTCACCGGCGCGTGGTCGGACATCCAGCTCGCACTCGTCGACGTCGTCGTGCAGTCGATCCCGTCGCTCAAGCGCGGCGAGGTCACCGACGACCAACTCCGCAGGCGCCTGCAGGACGCGCAGCGGGACGCCCAGGCCACGCTCGACCGGCAGAAGAACGGAGGTCTGTGATGACCACCACGCAGACCAAGCCCACCACGCGGCGACCCGACGGACACCAACCCGTCCGCCCGCACGGCACGACCCCGCTCTACAAGCGGGAGCGTCCGCTCTGGATGCTGCTCCCCGGCGGCCTCCTCATGCTCGCGATCATCGTGGTCCCGCTGCTCGTCGGGTTCTTCATCGCGATGCTCGACCTCGACCAGTACACGCTCCGGCAGTGGTTCAGCGCTCCGTTCGTCGGCTTCGCGAACTTCACCGAGGCCGTCACGAACTCCCCGCTGCTGCACTCCATCTGGATCTCGGTGTCGCTCGCCGTGCTCGTCACCGCCGTCACCGTCCCCATCGGTGTCGCCGCCGCGATCTCGACGCAGAACCGGTTCCGCGGTCGCGGACTCGTCCGGTCGGTCTACCTGATCCCGTACGTGCTCCCGGCGTTCGTCGTCGGCACGTTCTTCCGCACGATGCTCCAGCCGCAGGGCGTGGTGAACTCGGTCCTGCACACCGACGTGCTCTGGCTGAACGGCTCGGCGTCCTACTGGGCGCTCGCCGGCGTCATGGTCTGGACGTCGTGGCCGTTCGTGTACCTGCTGAGCCTGGCGGGCCTCCAGGCCGTTGACCTGGAGGTGCACGAGGCCGCGTCGCTCGACGGCGCGACCTGGTGGATCAAGCTCCGCGACGTCGTGTTCCCGTACCTGCGCGGTCCGCTGAGCCTGGCGGTGATCATCGCGATCCTGCACAACATCAACAACTTCACGCTGCCGTTCGTCCTGTTCGGCATCCCGCTGCCCTCGAGCGTCGAGGTCATGCCCGTCCTGACGTACATCGCGAGCTTCCAGTCGTTCCGCTTCGGTCTCTCCGCCGCGATGGCGATCTGCTCGCTCGTGATCGTCGCCATCCCGCTCTTCGTCTACCTGCGGGCCGTCCAGCTCGACACCGGCGACGACGCGGGCCCGAACCGGAAGCAGCGCCGCGCCGACCGCGCCGTGCTGGCCGCCCCGGCCGCCGCCGACGTCGAGGGAGCACGCGCATGAGCGGGTACAGCACCACCAGGACCCGTCCGACAGCGACGCTCACCGAGAGCATCACGGCCCCGGGCGGTGGTCGCCGACCGAAGCGCCCCTACGACACCGACGTCACCCGGCTGCTGCCGCGCTGGCTGCTCGTCACCGTGATCGCCGTCATCGTCGCGTTCATCGCCGTCCCGGTGCTCTACATCGTCTTCGGCTCGGTCAACTCGGACGTCGCGGTCGCCCGTGGCGAGTACTTCCCGTCCGAGTTCACCCTCGCCAACTACACCGACATCTGGTCGACGGTCGCCCTCGGACAGGGACTCGTCAACAGCATCCTGACCGCCGGCGCGGTCGCCGTCTGCAGTGCCGCACTCGCCGTGTCGACGGCCTACGTGCTCGTCCGATTCCGGTTCCTCGGCCGCCTGACGTTCCTCCGCGGGCTGCTCGCACTGCAGTCGATCCCCGGCACGCTCCTGCTGCTGCCGGTGTTCGTCGTCTTCGCCAACATCGCGAGCGCCACGGGTGTGCAGATCATCGGCACCCGCTGGGGCCTGTTCGTCACCTACCTGACGTTCGCCCTGCCGTTCTCCACCTGGGTGATGGTCACGTACCTCCGCGGCTTGCCGAAGGAACTCGAGGAAGCGGCCCGCATCGACGGCGCGTCCTCGACGGGGATCCTCATGAAGATCGTCCTGCCGCTGTCCTGGCCGGGGATCGTCGTGTCCGCGATCTTCGCCTTCCTGCTCGGCTGGAACGACGTCCTGTTCTCCACGATCATGACGACCCCGAACACCCGGACGGTCGCCGTGGTCCTGCAGGTGCTCGGCACCACCCAGGAGGGCGGCGCGGTCCCGATCTACGGCCAGATGATGGCCGCCTCGATCGTCTGCGCGCTGCCGGTCGTCGCCCTGTACCTGGTCTTCCAGCGCTACCTCGTCGGCGGGCTGACCGCCGGGAGTGTGAAGTAGCGATTCGTCCACAGATCGGACTGGAGGCCCGGCGCGCGTCCGCCCCGCCGGTCACCCTGGTCCTCATGAAGGGAACGCAATGACCCAGCCCACCAGCGATCGACCCACTTGGGAACTGTCCGGCTTCGGCGACGAGATCGACGCCGACCCCGTCGTCCAGGTCGCGGTGCTGCAGGCCCTCGGCGCGCACGCGATCGAGGTCCGCAGTGCCTGGGGCGTCAACGTCGTCGACCTCGACGACGAGCAGCTCGCCGGGCTGCACCGCCTCTTCGACGAGCGCGGCCAGACCGTGTCCGCCATCGCGTCGCCGATCGGCAAGGTCCCGGTCGACGAACCCGTCGAGCACGAGCTCGTCCGGCTCCGGCGCGCGATCGCCGCCGCACACGCGCTCGGCACGACGAACATCCGGATCTTCTCGTTCTACTTCGCCGGGCGCACCCCCGAGTCCGTCCGCGACGACGTGCTCGTCCGGATGCGGGCGCTCGCCGACCTGGCGGAGCGCGAGGGCATCACCCTGCTGCACGAGAACGAGAAGGACATCTACGGCGACGTGCCCTCCCGGGTGCTCGACCTCGTCGAGAGCGTCGGGTCCTCGTCGCTCCGGCTCGCGTGGGACAACGCCAACTACGTCCAGTGCGGCGTGCCGCCCTTCACCGACGGCTGGGCGCAGCTCGCCCCCTACGTCGACTACCTGCAGGTGAAGGACGCCCTCGCCGCCGACTCGTCCGTCGTCCCCGCCGGCGAGGGCGACGGCGAGCTCCTGCTCACGCTCACGGCGCTGCGCGACGCCGGGTACTCCGGGTACGCCTCGCTCGAACCCCACCTCAGCGACTTCACCGCCCTCGGCGGGTTCTCCGGCCCGGCGGCGTTCGGCCGCGCCGGCCGGGCCTTCCGCACCCTCACCGACCAGATCGGAGTGACCCTGCGATGACCGCAGACACCACCAGCCCCACCGCACCGCTCCGCCTGGCCGTCGTCGGCGCGGGCGTCATCGGCCGCCACCACGCCCGCGTCGCCCTCGCGAACGACGGTCTCGTCGTCGTCGCCCTCGTCGACGCGGTCCCGGCCGCGGCCACCGGCGCCGCCGACGAGATCGAGGCCTCGGGGGCACCCCGCCCGCTCACGACCGCCACCATCGAGGACGCCATCGCCCAGATCGACATCGACGTCGTCGCGATCTGTTCCCCGTCCGGCATGCACGTCCAGCTGGCCGAGGCGGCGCTCGACGCGGGCAAGCACGTCGTGATCGAGAAGCCGCTCGACACCACGATGCCCCGCGCCCGGCAGATCGCGGCGCTCGCCGCGGCCGCCCGGCAGCGCGGGCTCGTCGTCAGCGTGATCAGCCAGCACCGCTTCGACCCGGCGTCCGTCGCGGTCGCGAGAGCCGCACACGGGGGCGGCTTCGGCCGGGTGACCTCGGGTGTCGCGAGCGTGGCGTGGTACCGCTCGCAGGGCTACTACGACTCCGGCGACTGGCGCGGCACCTGGGAGCTCGACGGCGGCGGCGCGGTGATGAACCAGGGGGTGCACACCGTCGACCTGCTCGTCTGGAGCCTCGGACGTCCGGTGGAGATCTCCGCGCAGATCGGGCTGCTCGCCCACGACCGGATCGAGGTCGAGGACACCGCCGTCGCCACCGTCCGATTCGACACGGGCGCGCTCGGGGTCATCCACTGCACCACGGCCGCGTACCCGGGCCTGTCCGCCCGCTACGCCGTCTACGGCACGCAGGGATCGGCCGTCGTCGACGACGACCGACTCGCCTACTTCCACGTCGCGCCGGACGCCGACACGCTCCAGTCGGCCGCCACCACGGCGAACGCCACCGCGGTCGCCGACGCCGTCGACCAGAAGTCCGACGTCGTCCCCACCGAGCACGTCGTCGGTGGACCGCCGGAGGCCGAGCACTTCCTCGCCGGGCACGGCCGGCAGTACGACGACATCGTCGACGCGATCCGCACCGGTCGCGACCCGGGCGTGACCGTCGACGACGCCCTCGTGTCCCTCGCCACGGTCCGCGGTCTCTACGTGAGCGCCACGCTGGGACAGCCCGTGCGCATTGCCGACGTCATCGACGGACGGTACGACGACGTCGTCCCCGTCGTCCCCGTCGTGCACGCCTCGCCCGTCGCCGCAGCAGAAGGAGCAGCACGATGAAGTTCTCCGTGTTCACCGCGTCCACCCCCGACTGGACCCCGTCGCAGGCGGCGGAGACCCTCGCCGCGCAGGGCTGGGACGGCATCGAGTGGCGGATCGTCGACGACCGTCCCGCCGACGGCGCCACGGTCCCCGCCGAGCGCGCCTTCTGGGCCGGCAACGAATCGACTTGGCAGTACACGGGCATCACCGACCAGGTCGGGGAGATCGCCCGGATCACCGACGGCGCCGGGCTCGCGTACTCGGGCATCGGCGGCTACCAGCAGGCCGACGACCACGACGGCGTCGAGACGATGCTCCGCGTGACGAGCGAGCTCGGTGCCCGGCAGGTGCGGATCAGCATGCCCGTCTACCGGCAGGAGAAGACCCGCACCGGTGAGACCTACCCGCAGCTGTTCGACCGCACCCGCGCCGACCTCGAGTGGGCGGTGTCCCGCGCGGCGGACCTCGGCGTCAAGGCCCTGGTCGAGCTGCACCACATGACCATCACGCCCTCGGCCTCGGCGGCCCTGCGGCTCGTCGACGGCCTCGACCCGGAGCACGTCGGGGTCATCCACGACCTCGGCAACCTCGTCATCGAGGGCCACGAGGACCACCTCGCCGCGTTCGAGATGCTCGGCCCGTACCTGGCGCACGTGCACGTGAAGAACGCCCGCTGGGTCGACACCGGCGCCGCCCGGGCCGACGGCAGCAGCACCTGGCAGCACGAGTGGGCGCCGCTGCGCTCCGGTCAGGCCTCGGTGTCGGCGTACCTCGACGACCTGCGCACGTTCGGGTACGACGGCTGGGTGACGATCGAGGACTTCTCCACCGACCTACCCCTGGCAGAGCGCACGGCCGACAACCTGGCCTACCTGCGCTCCCTGGTGCCGGTGACCGCGTGAGCCGTCGACCCGGCATCGTCCACCTCGGGGTCGGTGCCTTCGCTCGCGCCCACCTCGCCTGGTACACACAGCACGCGACGGGGCAGCCATGGGGCATCACCGCGTTCACCGGGCGTTCCCCGGACATGGCCGAGGCGCTCGCCGCGCAGGACGGTCGCTACACGCTCGTCACCCGGGCCGCGGACGGCGACACCGCCGAGGTGATCGACGCCGTCGTTGCCGCACACCCGGGTAGTGACGAGACCGCGTGGACGACGGCGCTCGCGGCACCGGACACGACCGTCGTGACGCTGACCGTCACCGAGCAGGGGTACCGCAAGGGCTCCGACGTCCCGGCACGCCTCGTCAGTGGCCTCGACGCTCGTCGGCGTGCCGACGCCGGGCCGCTGACGCTCATGAGCCTCGACAACCTCACCCACAACGGCGAGGTCCTGCGCCAGGCCGTGCGCGACGCCGTGACCGACCCGGGCCTCCAGGCCTGGATCGACGCCTCCGTGACGTTCCCGAGCTCGATGGTCGACCGGATCACCCCGGCGACGACCGAGGACGACGTCGCGGCGCTCGCCGCGCTGCCCGGAGCCCTCGACGGCGACCGGGTGCCCGTCGTCACGGAGCCCTTCACCGAGTGGGTGGTGGAGGACGCCTTCGCGGGGGAGCGCCCCGCGTGGGAGACCGCCGGCGCGCGCATCGTGGACGACGTGACCCCGTACGAGCAGCGGAAGCTGTGGCTCCTCAACGGGTCGCACTCCCTGCTCGCCTCCCTCGGACTGCTGCTCGGCCACGAGACCGTCGCGCAGGCCATGGCAGACCCGGTCTGCCGGGCCGCCGTGGAACAGCTCTGGGACGAGGCCGCCCAGGAGCTCCCGCTGCCCGCGGACGAGATCGCGGGAGCACGAGCTGCCCTGGTGGAGCGCTTCGCGAACCCGCGCATCCGGCACACCCTGGTGCAGATCGCGGCCGGCGGCTCGCAGAAGCTGCCCGTGCGCGTGGTCGACGTCGTCCGGCACCGCCTCGACCGTGATCCAGCGGCCGGCATCGGACCCGGGGCGGCGACGCTCCTCGCGGCGTGGTGGCTCCACGTGACCACGCAGCCGGACCTCGTGAACGACCCGGGTGCACCGGGAGCAGGCTCGGACGTGCACGACGTCCTGGCCGTCGTCGCGCCCGACCTCGACACCACACCCGTGGTCGCGGCCGTCACCGCCGCGGCCGACCGCATCCGCACCGCCGCGGCAGCGGAACGCCAGCCCGCCGACGAAGGAGTCACCGCATGACCGACGCCACCGCAGTTCCGACCGGGACCACGAACACGACCGACCCGGCAGCACCCGTGCCGGGCGCGACGGACGACCGCAGCGGCGACGCCACCGCGGGGCGCCCCGACACCTGGGCCAGCGCCGACCGCGGACAGCTGATCGACACGGCCGAGGTCATCGTGACCAGCCCGGACCGGAACTTCGTCACCCTGCGGATCACGACCGCCGACGGCGTGGTCGGGCTCGGCGACGCGACGCTCAATGGGCGGGAGCTCGCCTCGGCTGCGTACCTGTCCGAGCACGTCGTGCCGCTGCTGATCGGGCGCGATGCCAGCCGCATCGAGGACACCTGGCAGTTCCTGTACCGCTCGTCGTACTGGCGGCGCGGCCCCGTGACCATGGCCGCGATCGCCGCCGTCGACATGGCCCTCTGGGACGTCAAGGCCAAGGTCGCCGGCATGCCGCTCTACCAGCTGCTCGGCGGCGCCTCCCGCACCGGGCTGATGGCGTACGGCCACGCCTCGGGCAAGGAACTGCCCGAGCTGTTCGACTCGATCCGCGCACACCAGGCCGAGGGCTACCGTTCGATCCGCGTCCAGACCGGTGTGCCGGGCCTGCAGTCCATCTACGGCATCGCGTCGAACACCACCACGTCCGGCAACGAGGGGGTGCGGTACGACTTCGAGCCCGCACAACGCGGGGCCTTCCCGGCCATGGAGGACTGGGACACCCGCGCCTACATGCGGCACGTGCCCGCCGTGTTCGAGGCGGTCCGCAACGAGTTCGGCCCCGAGCTGCCGCTCCTGCACGACGGCCACCACCGGATGACCCCGATGCAGGCCGCGCAGCTCGGCAAGTCCCTCGAGCCGTACGACCTCTTCTGGCTCGAGGACTGCACCCCCGCCGAGAACCAAGAGGCCCTGAAGCTCGTCCGGCAGCACACCACGACGCCCCTGGCGATCGGCGAGGTCTTCAACACCATCTGGGACTTCAAGGACATCATCCGCGACCAGCTCATCGACTACGTCCGCGGCGCCGTGACGCACATGGGCGGGGTCACCCCGTTGAAGAAGACGATGGAGTACGCCGCGCTGTACCAGGTCAGGTCCGGGTTCCACGGGCCGACCGACATCTCGCCGGTGGGGCTCGCCGCCCAGATGCACGTCGGACTCGCGATCCACAACTTCGGCATCCAGGAGTACATGCAGCACGGTCCCCGGACGAACCAGGTGTTCCGGCAGTCGTTCACGTTCACCGACGGCTACCTGCACCCGGGCGACGAGCCCGGCCTCGGGGTGTCGCTCGACGTCGACGAGGCGGGCAAGTACCCGTACGAGCAGGCCTACCTGCCGTTCAACCGCCTGGCCGACGGCACCGTCCACGACTGGTGAGGCCTCGCGGGTAGCCTCGGCGAGCGTGGACATCGACACGCTCGCTGCGGCCGCCCGTGAGCTCCTGCTCGTCGCGCCGGCGGACTTCGTCGCCGAGCGGACCGCCCGGCAGCGGGCGATGCGCGCTGACGACCGCGACACGGCCGCGGCGATCGGGAAGCTCCGGAAACCGACTCCGGCCGCCTGGGTGGTCGACCTGCTGGCGCACGAGCAGGCCCTCGACGAGGCGGTCGACCTCGGCCCGTCCCTGCGTGAGGCCCAGGCGAACGCGGACCCGCAGGAGATCAGCGCGCTCCGTCGCCAGCGCACGAGCGTGGTGGATGCACTGGCACAGGCCGGGGCAGACCTGGCCACGGATGCCGGCCACCCTGCCACGCCGGCGGTCCTCGAGCAGGTCCGCTCCACGATCGAGGCCGCGATGGCCGACCCGCACGCCGGAGCCGCCGTCCGCTCGGGGCTCCTCGTGCAGCCCCTGGAGAGCGTCGGCTTCGAGGACGTCGACCTCGACGGCGCCCTCGCCGTGCCGGACGCGGTCCCCGACGCCTGGTCGGGCAGCGGTGCCCCGCCCATCGACATCGAGGAGGGGCGGCGCGCACGGAGGTCGACCCGATCCTCCAGGCCGGAGAAACAGGCCGAACAGGCCGAACCGGCCGAACCGGCCGAACAGGACGAGCAGGACCAGCAGGACCAGCAGGACCGCGCCCCGGATCCCACGCCCGACCCCGCTGCCGAGCGCCGCGCCGCCCGCCAGGCTGAGACCGCAGCGCGGACGGAGTCCCGCGAGGCGGACGCGGCTCTCGACGAAGCGGAGCGTGAACTCGGCGCCGCCGAGGACCGCCGCGCCGGACTCGCGCGCGAGCTCGAGCGTGCCACCGCCGAGGTCGAGCGGCTCGAACGCTCCCGCGACGACGCCGAGACGGCCAGCGACCGCGCGCGGGACCTCCTCGCGGCCGCGCAGGAGCACCGCCGATCCCTCGGCCGCTGACCACCCCCTTCATCACCTCGGATGAAAACCGCGCGCACGGCTCGCTGACCGCCGCAGCGTCCCCATACGCTCGGCGGCATGACCACCTTCCTCCGACGGTTCCGACACCTGCTGGCACCCGCCACCGGCGTCGTCTACCTCGTGCTCTGGATCGTCGCCGAGGCCGGCAGGGCCGGACTCGCCGACCACGTCGTCGTGGTGTCCGCCTTCGCGGTGGCCATCGGTCTGGCTGCCTGGATGCCCTCGACCGCCCTCGGGCTGATCGTCGTCGTCCCGCTGCTGCAGGCGCTCCGACTGCTGCACCGCCCCACCGACACGACCTGGCCGGAGTACCTGGCGATCGTGATCGTCGTCGGCATCGTGGGGGCCGGGCGCTCGGACCTGCTCCGGTGGCTCGCCGTCCCCGTGCTGGCGGTCGCCAGCGCCGCGGCGGCCTGGGCGATGGTGGTGCCGACGGTCGCCGACCAGGACGTGTGGGCGAACTGGGTCGCCTCCGTGGCCGGGACCCGGACGAACCTCGTGCTCATCGCGCTGTCCCTGGCGGGAGCGAGCGGCATCGGCTGGGCGATCGGGGTGGCGATCGGCGCGACGTGGCGCATCGGCCTGGCCAGGGTCCGGGTGGTCGAGGCCGAGCGGGAGACCCAGGTGACGACGGTCGAGCTGCACGCCGAGCAGGAGCGTGCGCGGATCGCCCGCGACGTGCACGACTCGCTGGCGCACTCGCTCGCGGTCGTGGTCTCCCAGGCGCAGGGTGCCGCGGCGATCGCCGTGCGGGACGAGCACGCGGCGACCGCACTCCGCGACATCGCCGAGGTCAGCCGGTCGGCGCTCGGGGACGTCCGCGCGCTCGTCGAGCGCATCCAGGGCGCGGGCGACGACGCCCGGTACGGGTTGGCGGACGTCCCACCGCTCGTCGCGGACATGCGGGAGCTCGGCATGGACGCCACGTTCGAGCAGCACGGCGATCCGGCGGAGCTGCTCCCCGGCGTGGCCGCCGCAGTGCACCGGATCGTCCAGGAGAGCCTGACGAACGTCCTCAAGCACCAGGGCCGGACCGCGAGCGCTCGGGTGGTCCTCGACTGGCGCGGACCGGGCCTCGGCGTCGTGGTGTCGTCGCGCGGCGCCGCACCCCTCGTCGTACTCGACGGGGTGGGGACGGGCATCATCGGGATGCAGGAACGGGCGCGGTTGGCGGGCGGCTGGCTCCGCGCCGGCTCCGGGGACGAGGAACACGAGTTCGTCGTGACCGCGTGGGTGCCCGCGGGTGGACCGGTCGCACCGACAGCACCGACCGCAGCGGCCGAACTCGAGGTCGCACGGTGACCGCGATCCGGGTCGCGGTCGTCGACGACCAGCGGCTGTTCGCCTCCGGCATGCGGATGCTCGTCGACGCCCAGGACGACATGGCCTGCGTGGGGACGGCCGGCGACGGTGCCGCCGCCCTCGAGCTCTGCGACGTCGCGCACCCGGACGTCCTGCTGCTCGACCTCCGGATGCCGGTGCTGAACGGCATCGAGACGCTTGCGCGGCTGGGGGAGCGGGACGGGGACCGCCCGCGCGTGATCGCCCTGACGACCATCCGTCGGGACGACGCCGTCCTCGCCGCACTGCGTGCCGGGGCCGCCGCGTTCCTGACGAAGGACGCGCTGCCCGAGGTCGTCACGGCCACGATCCGCGACGTGCACGAAGGACGCCCGGCACCGACCGAGGCTGAGGCGCTGGAACTGCTCCGCGCGCAGGGCACCCCGGTCGGGGTGGACCGTCGTGACGCGGTGCTCGACGCCCTCACCGCCCGCGAACGCGAGGTCTTCCTCCTCGTGGCGAAGGGCCTCACCAACGCCGAGATCGCGGCGTCGGTGTTCCTCAGCGAGGCCACCGTGAAGAGCCACGTCCGGTCGGTGCTCATGAAGCTCGGGCTCCGGAACCGCATCCAGGTCGTCATCACCGCACACGAACGCGGCCTCGTCCGCGCCTAGGGGGAACCATGCAGATCACCACACGGGTCGCGAAGACCGGGACGCTCGGCCTCGTCGTCCTCGGCCTCGTCGCGGGCGTGGTCCACGGCCTGCCCGAGCCCGCCGACGTCGCGGTCAGGCCGTCGGTCGAGCGGGACCAGGCCGCGTGGACGATGCCGCTCGACGGGTGGGCCCAGCCGGCCGGCGGCAAGCAGGACTACGCGGAGAACCTCGCCGTCCAGCCGTGCCTCCGCCACGCGGGCATCGACTTCCCGGTGCCGTGGGCCACCTCGGCCGGGCTCGAAGCGGCCTCTGACGCCGATGAGACGCCCGAGCGGGGGAACCCCTCGCCGGCGCTCTCGTGGACGAGGCCGCTCGACGCCGACCTCGCACGGACGCGGGGCTACCACGGCCCCTCGGCCGCCGGAGCGAACGAGGACGGCATCCGCGAGTGGGGTCAGGACCCGGAGCGGAACGCCGCGTTCGCGGACGCATCGCAGCCGGCGGTGAGCCGGTGCTTCCACGAGGGCTACCGGACCCTCGGCCTGGACGACGAGGACGGCACCGCGCAGACCGCGTCGATGACCGCCAAACGCCTGACGTACGTCGCGGCGACGGCCGCTCGGCAGGACGACGCCGTCGTGGCCGCCGCCGCCCGGTGGCGCAGCTGCATGGCACCGTCGGGCGTGCGGGACCTGCCAGCGTCCCCCGCCGAGATGCCGTCGGAGTCCGTGCGGCGACAGTTCGGCACGGACATCGGATCGACGCCCGTCCAGGACGCCGAGGTCGCGGTCGCTGAGCGCGACGTCGCCTGCCAGGCGTCCTCGGGCTACCGGCGGGCACTGTACGACGCCGAGTGGCACCGGCTCCTGCACGTCACCGCGACCGACGCCGCCGCGCTCGGGGCGGCGGAGCCGCAGCAGCTGGCCGTCGACCGACGGCTCGACCGGACGATCGAGCGCCTCGCGCCGGAGGCGCCGGCCGACGTCGACTGAACCCGCTGACGGACGGGAGGCTCGTGGCGGCGCCGCCACGAGCCTCCCGTCCGGTCTGTGCCCGGACGGACGACGTGGTCCGACACGCCCGGGCCGGTACTGGTAGGCTTTCCCACGACTTCGGCGAGGGCCGCGTACGCGCGGCCGTGATCGACGCAGTGGGAGACCCGGCCAGACTCTGGGACCGTTCCTCACGCGCGCACGCGTTCGAGTTGCAACACCACAGACCCCCGATGCCGGCACTCCGGCGTCGTCCCCGACACCAGGAGGCATCATGGCTGACTACACCAAGCTCGCGGCGGAAGTCCGCACCAAGTTCGGCAAGGGTGCGGCGCGCAAGCTCCGCGCTGCCGACAAGATCCCCGCCGTCGTCTACGGCCACGGCACCGAGCCGAAGCACATCAGCCTGCCGGGCCACGAGACCATGCTGCTCGTCCGTACCGCCAACGCGGTCGTCGACCTCGACATCGAGGGTGCGGCCCAGCTCGCCCTCGTCAAGGACGTCCAGCGTGACCCGGTGCGCCAGATCATCGAGCACATCGACCTCGTCGTCCTCCGTCGTGGCGAGAAGGTCACCGTCGACGTCCCCGTGGTCGTCGAGGGCGAGTCCTTCTCCGGCACCATCCACGTGCAGGACCTCAACACCGTCTCGCTGCTCGTCCTGGCGACGGACATCCCCGAGCACGTCGTCGTCGACGTCGAGGGCCTCGAGGACGGCAAGCAGATCGTCGCCTCCGAGCTGACCCTCCCCGAGGGCGCCGAGCTCGAGACCGACCCCGAGGCACTCGTCGTGCAGATCGTCACCCCGCGTGGCACCGCTGACGACGAGGCCGCTGACGAGGCCTCCGCCGAGGCGGGCGCCGAAGCCGGTGCCGAGGGCGGCTCCGCTCCGGTCGACTCCGAGTAAGCAACACCCCGTAGAGACATCTGGTCGACGCTGATGGCAGATCGTTCGTTCGTCGTGGTCGGGCTCGGGAACCCCGGGCCCGACTACTCGGGCAACCGCCACAACGTCGGCCAGATGGTCCTCGACGAACTGGCCGCCCGCATGGGTGCCACGTTCAAGAAGCACAAGACCCCGAACCAGGTCGCCGAGGGGCGCCTGGTGCCGGGTGGCCCGAAGCTCGTCCTCGCGAAGCCCGGGTCGTTCATGAACACCTCCGGGGGACCGGTCTCGGCCGTCCTCGGGTTCTACTCCGCGTCGCCGGAGGACCTGATCCTGGTCCACGACGAGCTCGACCTGCCGTTCGACACCGTGCGCCTCAAGGGCAACGGCGGGCACGGCGGCCACAACGGCATCCGTGACGTCATCAAGGCGACGAACACGAACGAGTTCGCCCGGGTGCGGGTCGGCATCGGCCGTCCGCCCGGTCGCCAGGACCCGGCCGACTACGTGCTGCGTGACTTCGCCGCAGCCGAGAAGAAGCTGCTGCCGAACCTGCTGGCCGACGCCGCCGACGCGGTCGAGGCGATCGTGACTGATGGCCTGCTCGCCGCGCAGCAGCGTTTCCACGCGCCCGCATGACCGCAGGTCCTGAACGCGGACCGGACGGGAGGCACGTCCCGGCCCCGCCACGCGCCTCCTGTTCGCCCGTCGCGCACGGGGCGACCGCTGTCGGGGGCCGCCGGTACCATCGTGTGAGTGACGATCTCGGGCCTCATCCCTGCGCTCTCGCGCGACTCCTCCTTCGATCGTGCGCTCCGTGCCGCTCCTCGTGACGCCGACTTCTCGGTCATCGACGGGCTCCGCGTGCCGCTGTTCGCCGCGCTCCTGGCCGCTCGCACCGGCCCGCAGTGCGCCTTCGTCATCACCGCCACCGGCCGTGAAGCCGAGGCGGTCCGCGACGCCCTGAGCTGCACGATCCCGGACGCCGACGTGCTCGAGTTCCCGGCGTGGGAGACCCTGCCGCACGAGCGCCTCAGCCCGAGCCCGCAGACGGTCGGCACCCGCATCGCCACACTCCGTGCACTGCAGCGCTGGCAGGACACCCCGGTGGACGAGCGTCGCACGACCGTCGTCGTGGCCAGCGTCCGTGCGGCCCTGCAGCCGATCGCCGACAACCTCACCGAGCTCGCCCCGGTCGTCCTGCACACCGGGTCCCGTGGCAACGACCTCAGCCGGCTCGCCTCCCAGCTCGTCGACCTGGCCTACGCCCGCGTCGACCTGGTCACCCGTCGTGGCGAGTTCGCCGTCCGCGGTGGCATCCTCGACGTCTTCCCGCCGACCGCCGACCACCCGGTCCGCGTCGACTTCTTCGGCGACGAGATCGACGGCGTCAAGGCGTTCTCCGTCGCCGACCAGCGTTCGACGGAGGACGACCTGGGCTCGGTCGAGCTGACGGCCTCCCGCGAACTGCTCCTCAGTGACGACGTCCGGCAGCGCGCGCGAGAGATGCTGCACGAGTTCCCGAACCTGTCCCAGATGCTGGCCAAGGTCGCCGAGGGGATCCCGGTCGAGGGCATGGAGTCCCTCGCACCCGCACTGGTCCGGAAGCTCGTACCGGTCACCGACTACCTGCCCGAGGCAGCGACGATCGCCGTGTTCTCGCCCGAGCGGGTCAGCGGTCGCGCGCACAGCCTGGCCGAAACCAACCAGGAGTTCCTGCAGGCCGCCTGGAGCGCCGCGGTCGCCGGAGCGCAGGCGCCGATCGACCTCGACGCCGGCAACTTCATGACGGTGCAGCAGCTCAAGAACACCCGCGGGCAGCGCACGTGGTGGACGGTGTCGCCGTTCGACTCCGGTGCCGACGAGCCGATCACCGACTCCGACGCCGTGGCCGAGGCGGGGGAGTACATCCGCGTGCCGGGTGAGTCGATCCCGAGCTTCGCGGGCAGCGCCGACGGAGCGGTCGCCCACGTCAAGGAACTCACCGCCGACCAGTGGGCCGTCGTGGTGACCGCGCAGGGCCAGGGGCTCGTCGAACGGGCGGTGCAGGTGCTGGCCGACGCCGGGGTGGCCGCGCGCGCCGGGGCGTTGGACGGGCCTCCCGAACCGGGTGTCGCCATCGTCACGACCGCCAGCGTCGAGCACGGGTTCGCCGTCGCCGACCCGCGCATCGCGCTCTTCAGCGAGGCCGAGTTCTACGGCCGGAGCGTCCAGCAGGGCGCCCGGACGGTCAAGAAGCTGGCGAGCCGCCGGAAGAACGTCGTCGACCCGCTGCAGCTCAAGCCGGGCGACGTCGTCGTGCACGCGACCCACGGCATCGGCAAGTTCGTCGAGCTCGTCAGTCGCGAGGTCTCGAGCGGCGGCCGGAACGCGGTGAAGCAGCAGCGTGAGTACCTGGTGCTCGAGTACGCGCCGTCGAAGCGGAACTACCCGGGCGACAAGCTGTTCGTGCCGACCGACCAGCTCGACCAGTTGTCGCGGTACGTCGGTGGCGAGAACCCGACCCTGTCGAAGATGGGCGGCTCGGACTGGTCCGCGGCGAAGTCCAAGGCGCGCAAGGCCGTCCGCGACATCGCCGTCGACCTGGTGAAGCTGTACTCGGCGCGGATGGCGTCGAAGGGGCACGCGTTCGGCCCGGACACCCCGTGGCAGCGCGAGCTGGAAGAGGCGTTCCCGTTCGCGGAGACCGCCGACCAGCTGACCACCATCGACGAGATCAAGCGCGACATGGAGAGCCCGATCCCGATGGACCGGCTGCTGTCCGGCGACGTCGGCTACGGCAAGACCGAGGTCGCGATCCGTGCGGCGTTCAAGGCCGTGCAGGACGGCAAGCAGGTCGCGGTCCTCGTGCCGACAACGCTGCTGGTCCGTCAGCACATGGAGACGTTCCAGGAGCGCTTCGCCGGGTTCCCGGTGAACCTCCGCGCCCTCAGCCGGTTCCAGACCGAGAAGGAGTCGAAGGAGACGCTCGCGGGCCTCGCCGACGGCACGGTCGACATCGTCATCGGCACGCACCGGATCCTGTCGCAGAACGTGCAGTTCAAGGACGTCGGGCTCGTCATCATCGACGAGGAGCAGCGGTTCGGCGTCGAGCACAAGGACCAGCTGAAGAAGCTCAAGACCAACGTCGACGTCCTGGCGATGTCCGCGACGCCGATCCCGCGATCGCTGGAGATGGCGGTCACCGGCATCCGTGAGATGTCGACCCTGGCGACCCCGCCGGAGGACCGGCACCCGATCCTCACCTTCGTCGGGCCGCAGTCCGACCTGCAGGTCGCCGCGGCGATCAAGCGCGAGATGCTCCGCGAGGGGCAGGTGTTCTACGTGCACAACCGCGTCAAGGACATCCAGTCGGTCGCCTCCCACCTGGCCGAGATCGTGCCGGACGCCCGCATCGGCGTCGCGCACGGGCAGATGGCGGAGGGCACGCTCGAGCAGGTCATGGTGGACTTCTGGGAGCGCCGGTTCGACGTCCTGGTGTCGACGACGATCATCGAGACCGGCCTGGACATCGCGAACGCGAACACGCTGATCATCGACAAGGCCGACAAGTACGGCCTGTCGCAGCTGCACCAGCTGCGCGGCCGGGTCGGTCGTGGCCGGGAGCGCGGCTACGCGTACTTCCTCTACGACGCCGAGAAGCCGCTGTCCGAGACCGCGCAGGACCGCCTCGAGACGATCGCCGCCAACAACGAGCTGGGCGCCGGCATGCAGGTCGCGATGAAGGACCTCGAGATCCGCGGCGCGGGCAACCTGCTCGGTGGCGAGCAGTCCGGCCACATCGCGGGCGTCGGCTTCGACCTCTACCTCCGCATGATCGGTGAGGCGGTGTCGCAGTTCCGCGGTGACGTCGCCGAGGGGCAGACCGAACTCCGGCTCGAGATCCCCGTCGACGCGCACATCCCGGACGACTACGTCGAGTCCGAGCGGCTGCGTCTCGAGGCGTACCAGAAGCTCTCCGCTGCCTCGGCCCCGGCCGCGCAGGCCGAGGCGATCGACATGGTCCTCGACGAGCTCACCGACCGCTACGGCACCCCGCCGCAGGCCGTCCTCACCCTCATCGAGGTCTCCCGTCTCCGCCGGATGGCGCAGCAGGTCGGCCTGTCCGACGTCGTCGTGATGGGCTCGAACCTCCGCGTCGCCGGCAAGGAACTGGCCGATTCGGCACAGGTCCGGTTGAAGCGGATGTTCCCGGGGGCGCGCTGGTTCCCGCAGCAGGACGCGGCGAGCATCCCGGTGCCGAAGCCGCACGGCGAGACCCTGCCCGACGACGCGCTCATCGGCTGGGTGGAGAGCATCCTCACCGCCGTCTACGGCGCGCCGGCGCGCGAAGAGGCGTCGACGGTCTGACCGACGACCCGACGTGCTCGTCGCTCGCACCTGACGGACGCTACTCGGTCGCCTCGGCTTCGGAGAGCTCGCGACGCTGCCGGTAGCGGCGGGCGCGGACCGACACGACCACGGCGGAGGCGACCATCGCGATGCCGGAACCGACGAGCACGGCGAGGACGCCCTCGTCGACGATCTCCTCGTTCGCGGCGAACGCCAGCTCGTTCATGAGCAGCGACACGGTGAACCCGATGCCGCCGAGCACTCCGACGGTCATCACCGAACCGAACGACAGGGTCGACCGACCGGGTCCGCGGAACAGTCGACCCGCGATCGTGCCGAACAGGGTGATGCCGATGACCTTGCCGACCGGCAGCGCGAGGACGACGCCCCAGAACGTCGGCGAGAGCTCAGCGATCCCGACCGCGGGGATGACGACCGCGGCGGAGACGAAGGCGAAGACCGGCAGGACGATGGCGTTCGAGTACGGCTCGACCTGCTCGTGGAGCGTGCCGCCCGGACGGCGGGGGAGCACCAGGCCGAGCGCGACACCGGCGATCGTCGCGTGCACCCCCGAGTGGTACACGAGCCACCAGGTGACCAGGCCGATGCCGACCATCGCGACGATGAGGAACGGCTGCGCCCGGCTGCCGGGGCGCAGCCGTCGGCCGAGGACCGCGAAGACCACGAGCAGGACCGCGGCTCCGCCGAGCGCCAGGAAGTCGGTGCCGTGGGCGAAGACCACCGCGATGATGACGATCGCGATGAGGTCGTCGAGGACGGCCAGGGCCAGCAGGAACACCCGGATCGTGGAGGGCAGACCCCGACCGAACATCGCCAGGACCCCGAGTGCGAACGCGATGTCCGTCGCCGTCGGGATCGGCCAGCCGTGCGTGTACGGGGCGCCGGACGTGACGAGCAGGTAGACCAGCGCCGGGACGAGCACACCGCCGACCGCTGCGATGGCGGGGACCACGGCGGTCTTGGGGTTCGCGAGTTCGCCGGCGACGAGTTCGTGCTTCAGCTCCACGGCGACGAGCAGGAAGAACACCGCCAGCAGGCCGTCGCTGACCCAGTGCGCGATCGACAGGTCCAGCCCGATCGCTCCCCACGGGGTGTGCCAGTCGAGGCCGCGCTCGAGGCCCGGGCCGAGCGCGGTGTTCGCGATGACCAGGCCGAGGACGGCGGCGGACAGCAGCGCGATGGCGCTGAACCGGGGGGAACGGACGAAGGAGGGCATGCGACTCCGGAGGCGATTCGGGTACGGGGAACGGATCGTCGACCAGACTTCCCGACACGCCTCGACCATCGTACCGGCTGCGGCTGCGGCTGCGGCCGCTGTCCGATCGGCGTCCGACGGGTGCGACCGGCGCCGACGGGTCCGATCGATGCGGAGCCGGCGGTGGCAGCATGGCGGCATGACCTCCGTTGACGAACTCGTCGCCGTCGTGGACCGCCTGCTCGACCCCGAGCACGGATGCGTCTGGAACCGCGAGCAGACCCATGCGAGCCTCGCCCGCTACGCCGTCGAGGAGACCTACGAACTGGTCGACGCCATCGACGGCGACGACACCGACGAACTGCGCGAAGAACTCGGCGACGTGCTCTACCAGGTGGTGTTGCACGCCGGGATCGCCGCGCACCAGGGGCGGTTCGACCTGGACGACGTCGCCGACGGTGTCCGCGAGAAGATGCAGCGCCGCCACCCGCACGTCTTCGGGGACGAGGAAGCGCACACCGTCGAGGACGTCGTTCGGGTCTGGCGTGCGGCGAAGGCCGCCGAGAAGGCGGGACGCAGCAGCGTGTACGCCGGCGTGCCGCGGGCGATGCCGCCGCTCGAGCGTGCGGTGAAGCTGTTCGAACGGCTGGAGGAGCGTGGGGACCTGCACGCAGCGGTCGCGTCGGTCGCGGACGGCAGTGTCGTGGAGCAGGTCGGGGTGGACGTCGGGCTGGACGTCGGGAGCGCTGGTCCGGCCGCGGACGGGATGGTCCAGCAGCCGTTCGGCAGTCGTGTCGACGCCGCCTGGGGAGCGGGGATGCTCGCCGAGGTGGCGGTGGTGCACGAGCAGGGGATCGACCCGGTGGCCAGCCTGCGGGCGGCGGTGACGCTGCTGGAGGCGGCAGCTCGCCAGGCGGAGGAAGAGTCGGCGGTGGCACCGGACACCACGGCAGCGGACCCCGCAGCGGAGTAGGGCGCCGTAGCTGCGCTGGACTCGGCGCCGGAGCGCGCGCACGGAGACGAAGAGCGGGCGTCCTCCTAACCCGAAAAAGGAGGACGCCCGCGAGCGGGAGAAGACGCCACCAGGGAGCAACGTCGTCAGGGGATCCCGCTCGAACCGCGTGGGCGTTTGCAGCACTTGCCCTCGCTGACGACCGATGCGTGGATCAGGCACCCACCGGCCGAGGTTCTGGATGAAGCATATCAGCGGACACCAGCGGTCTGCAACCGCCCTCGGTGCTCTGCGAGAATCGACCACATGGCGACGACCGTGACGGCCCCCCGGGGCATGCGAGACCACCTCCCGGCCGACAAGGCGCGGCGCGAGCACGTGCTCGGCGTCATCCGGGGTGTCTACGCGCGCCACGGGTTCGACGAGATCGAGACCCCCGTGCTCGAGGACGCTGCTCGCCTGCACTCGGGACTCGGCGGCGACAACGAGAAGCTCGCGTTCGCGGTCATGAAGCGCGGCCTGGGCGTCGACGACCTGCAACGGGCCGAGACGCCGCTGGAGCTCGCCGACCTCGGCCTCCGGTTCGACCTGACCGTCCCGCTCGCCCGCTTCTACGCGTCCCACCGCGCCGAGCTGCCCACCGTCTTCCGGGCCGTGCAGATCGCGCCGGTCTGGCGTGCCGAGCGACCGCAGAAGGGCCGCTACCGCCAATTCGTGCAGTGCGACATCGACATCCTCGGCGAGCCCGGGCAACTGGCCGAGATCGAACTGATCCGTGCGACCACGGCGGCGCTCGACGCCCTGGGCATCGCCGGCACCGCGATCCGCATCAACGACCGCCGGATCCTGCTCGCGCTCCTCGCCTCGTGGGGGATCACCGAGCAGGCGGCCGCCGACCGGGCGCTCATCACGGTCGACAAGCTCGACAAGATCGGGCCGGACGGCGTCGCGAAGGAGCTCGGCGAGACGCTGGAGATCGACGGTGCCGGGCTCGCCGACACGATCCGCGCGCTCGAGTCCGCCGACTGGGACAGCGTCCGCGGCGCCGCGTGGCTGGACGTCGAGGCCTTCGCGGACCTCGAGCGCCTGCGGGCCGCGCTGCCCGGTGTGGACCTGCGCTTCGACCCGACGCTCGTGCGCGGCATGGGGTACTACACCGGGACGATCTTCGAGGTCGCCCACCCGGACTTCGGCTACAGCCTGGGCGGCGGCGGACGCTACGACGGCATGATCGGCCGGTTCCTCGGCCAGGACGTGCCGGCGGTCGGATTCTCGCTCGGGTTCGAGCGGCTCGTCGACCTGGTCACGCTGCCGGACGCCGACGCGGACGACGCCGTCGTGCTCGTGTACGACAAGGACATCGACCCGGTGCGCCTCGCCGCACTCAAGACCGAGGCCCTCGGGTCGCACCACCGGGTGCGCCTCGAGAAGCGCACGAAGAACATGAAGAACCTGCTCGCCGGCCTGGTGGAGCAGGGCTTCGGGTCGTTCGCGACGGTGGACTCGGACACGACGACGCTCGACGGCGTCGCGTTCCGGCCGCTCGCCTGATCGACGCCCACCGGTCATCCACAGGCCGCCGTCGGCGATGACCGGCGTCGCTAGGATCGACCGTGAACCACAACAACCCAACGACAGGGAGTACCCAGTGGCAGTGATCGATGCCGTAGGCGCACGCGAAGTCCTCGATTCCCGAGGCAACCCGACGGTCGAGGTCGAGGTCCTCCTGGATGACGGCGTCGTCTCGCGCGCGCTCGTCCCCTCCGGTGCCTCCACCGGCGCCTTCGAAGCGTACGAACTGCGTGACGGCGACGACTCGCGCTACGGCGGCAAGGGCGTGCTCAAGGCCGTCGAGGCCGTGCTCGACGAGATCGGCCCGGCGCTCGAGGGCTTCGACGCCACCGACCAGCGCCTCGTCGACGCCGCGCTCATCGAGCTCGACGGCACCGAGAACAAGTCCCGCCTCGGCGCGAACGCGATCCTCGGCGCCTCGCTCGCCGTCGCCCGTGCCGCGGCCGACTCGGTCGACCTGCCGCTGTTCCGCTACCTCGGTGGCCCGAACGCGCACACGCTGCCGGTCCCGCTCATGAACGTCGTCAACGGCGGTGCCCACGCGGACACCAACGTCGACATCCAGGAGTTCTTCCTGGTGCCCTACGGTGCCGAGTCCTTCTCGGAAGCGCTCCGCTGGGGCGTCGAGACCTACCACGCGCTCAAGGGTGAGCTGAAGAAGCAGGGTCTGGCGACCGGCCTCGGCGACGAGGGCGGCTTCGCTCCGGAGCTCGCCTCGAACCGTGCAGCGCTCGACTTCCTGCTCGCCGCCATCGAGAAGGCCGGCTTCACCCCGGGCAAGGACATCGCGCTGGGCCTGGACGTCGCCAGCACCGAGTTCTTCCACGACGGCAAGTACGCGTTCGAGGGCAAGCAGCTCTCCAGCCAGGAGTTCACCCAGTACTTCGTCGACCTGGCGCGCGACTACCCGCTCGCCACGATCGAGGACCCGCTGGCCGAGGACGACTGGGAGGGCTGGACCCACCTGACCGCCGAGCTCGGCTCGAAGCTGCAGATCGTCGGCGACGACCTCTACGTCACGAACCCGAAGCGCCTGCAGCGCGGCATCGACGAGAAGGCCGGCAACTCGATCCTGGTCAAGGTGAACCAGATCGGCACGCTGACCGAGACCCTCGACGCGGTCTCGCTCGCCCAGCGCCACGGCATGACGGCGATCCTCTCCCACCGCTCCGGCGAGACCGAGGACACCACCATCGCCGACATCGCGGTCGCGGTCGACGGCGGCCAGATCAAGACCGGTGCGCCGGCCCGCTCGGACCGTGTCGCGAAGTACAACCAGCTCCTCCGCATCGAGGAAGAGCTCGGCGACGCCGCGGTCTACGCCGGCCGCTCGGCGTTCCCGCGCTCGGCCTCGCTGTAACCAGCACCCTCGGAACGCCGTCCTCCCCGCCGGGGAGGGCGGCGTTCTGCCGTGCTATGAGCCGGGGGCGAACCCGGGGAGGGGTGGCGGGCCTCCCGGCCGAGACGCCGCCGTCTGCGGATGGCGCCGCGCTCTGGGTGAGACGCCGCGGATCCCGGCGGTGTCTTGCGAACACCGCGGCGTCTCGCGGACTTCACGGCGTCTCGGTGAGGCGAGCCAGCCGGGAGGCCCGTGGCGCGCCTCCAGACCGGCTGCCGTCCCTGAGAGGGTCCGGCACACGCGCGTGCCGGAGGTACCGGTGCCCCGATGCCGCGTTATCGTCGAGACGTGCCCAGCCAGAAGCCCCGTGTCCGCCGCGTCCCCGTGGCGATGCCCGAGGGAGCCGCCGCCGAGCAGCCCTGGTACCGCTCGCTGCACTTCTCCGGCTTCAGCCTGCTGATGCTCGCCATCATCGTGCTCTTCGTCGTGGTCCTGGCACCCTCGCTCCGCACCCTGGTGCAGCAGCAGGAGCAGATCACCGGCATGCAGCGACAGGTGGCGGCGCAGAAGGCCGACGTGGCGCAGAAGAAGCACGACCTGGCCCGCTGGGACGACCCCGCCTACATCGAGGCGCAGGCCCGCGACCGGCTGCTCTACGTGTACCCGGGCGAGGAGAGCTACCTCGTGATGGGTGCCGAGAAGGGCACCACGGCGACGCCGGCACCGACCACGGACTCCGGCACGCCGGTCAGCTCGAGCGTGCAGACGCCGAAGGTGGACTGGGTGCAGTCGATGCTGTCCTCGGTGCTGCAGGCCGGCCTGTCCGACGAGACCCGCAGCGAACTCGAGCGCAGCGGCAGCACGGACAGCGGCTCGTCATCGAAGTAGGGCCGACGCCGGGATTCCGGTAGGCTCACGTCCCCGTGACGACCCCTCCGTTCGACCCGCCGACCGCCCACGACGTCCGGGTGGTGTCCGCCCAGCTCGGACGTCCCGCTCGTGACGTCATCGGCATCGCGGCGCGCTGCGTCTGCGGCAACCCGACGGTCGTGTCCACGAAGCCCCGCCTGGGCAACGGCACCCCGTTCCCGACGCTGTACTACCTGTGCCACCCCGCTGCCACCGCGGCGGTCAGCACCCTCGAGGCGAACCAGGTCATGCCCGAACTGGCTGCCCTCCTCGAGGACCCCGACACCGCTGAGCAGTACCGCCGCGCACACCAGGCGTACCTCGACGACCGCGAGTCGATCGAGCACGTCGAGGAGATCGTGGGCATCAGCGCGGGCGGCATGCCCACCCGCGTCAAGTGCCTGCATGCGCTCGTCGGTCACGCCCTCGCCGCCGGCCCCGGAGTCAACCCCATCGGCGACCTCGCGCTGGAGCGCGCGGACTGGTCGCCCTCCCGGTGTGAATGCCGGGCATATGATGAGGATGCAGACGCCGGAGTCGGGGCGGGTGGCGGCGAGAACTGACCAGCCTCCCAGCAGCTCACCCCACCCCAAGGAGAACACGAACCGTGCCCAAGATCCTCGTCGTCGGCGGCGGTTACGCCGGCTTCTACACCGCCTGGAAGCTCGAGAAGCACCTTCGCAAGGGCGAAGCCGACGTCGTGATGGTGGACCCGCTGCCGTACATGACGTACCAGCCGTTCCTGCCCGAGGTCGCCGCCGGCTCCATCGAGCCGCGTCACGCCGTGGTCTCGCACCGCCGTCACCTCAAGTCGACGCGCGTCGTCACCGCGAAGGTCACCAAGGTCGACCACGCGAACCGCACCGCGACGATCACCCCCGAGCTCGGCGAGCCGTGGGAAGAGTCCTACGACCAGATCGTCATGACGGCCGGCGCCGTGTCCCGCACGTTCCCGATCCCGGGCGTCGCGGACGAGGCCATCGGCCTGAAGACCATCGAAGAGGCCGCCGCGATCCGCGACAAGATCCTCACCAACTTCGCCAAGGCCGCCAACATGCCGGCCGGCCCCGAGCGGCAGCGTCTGCTCACGGTCGTCGTCGTCGGCGGTGGCTTCGCCGGCATCGAGGTGTTCGCCGAGCTCCGCTCCTTCGTGTCCGACCTGCTCAGCAGCTACCCGCAGATCGCCTTCGAGGACACGCACTTCCACCTGGTCGAGGCGATGGGCCGCATCATGCCCGAGGTCTCGCTCGAGACCTCGCACTGGGTGCTCAAGAACCTCGCCGAGCGCGGAGCCACGGTGCACCTCGAGACGCAGCTGGCCTCGGCCGTGGGTGGCGTCTGCCAGCTCAAGGCCAAGGACGAGTCGATCGAGGTCATCGAGTCCGACCTGATCATCTGGACCGCCGGCGTCATGGCGAACCCGATGGTCAAGGGCACCGACTTCCCGCTCGAGCCCCGCGGCCGCATCACCGTGCAGCCCGACCTCCGCATCGTCGACGAGGACACCGTCATCACCGACGCCTGGGCCTGCGGTGACGTCGCGGCGGTCCCGGACCTCACCGGCGGTGGCGTCGGCGGCATGTGCGTCCCGAACGCCCAGCACGCGGTCCGTCAGGCCAAGCAGCTCGCCAAGAACCTCGTCGCCACCATCCGCGGCGAAGCGACGGTCGACTACAAGCACGAGAACCTCGGCGCCGTCGCGGGCCTCGGTCTCGGCATCGGTGTGTTCCAGTCCGGCAAGTTCGCCATGAAGGGCTTCCTGGCCTGGGGCGCCCACCGCGGCTACCACGGTCTGGCCATGCCGTCGTGGGAGCGCAAGATCCGCGTCGTCGGCGACTGGGTCGGCAACTTCTTCCTGGGCCGCGACATCGCGTCCCTCGACGACCGCGAGACCCCGCGCGCCGCGTTCGAGGCCTGGGCCTCCCGCCCGAAGCCGGCCGTCGAGGCCGCTCCGGAAGCGGAGTCCCCGGCCGCCGGCCAGCCTGCCGGCGCTGCCGGTCCCGCCTACGCGACGCCCGCCGAGGACGTCTCGAAGGAAGCCGCGCCCGTCGGCGCCGGTGAGTCGGCGAAGACCGAGTAAGCAGGCCGAGCGGACAGCTCGAGCACGTCCGAGAGCGGGCGGTCCCCCCATGGGTGGCCGCCCGCTCCCGCGTCGGTAGGCTGATCGGGCCCGACCGGCAGCGGTCGTGCGCCCCCGTGGCCCAATCGGTAGAGGCACGCGACTTAAAATCGCTGAGTTGTGGGTTCGAGTCCCACCGGGGGTACGAGAACCGGACGGGCACCCGAACCGGACGGGCTGCCGGACTCGTTACGCTGACCCTGTGGTCGGGATCGGGAGTGCGCTGACGAACCTCCGGGACGCCCTCCGTCGCCCCGAGGCCCACGTCGAGGTCATCGACGGCGAGACCGTCCCGATCGGCATGCTCCTCGGCACGCTCGGCGCCCTGCTGCTGGATGCTGGCAGCTCGGTCACCGACGTCCGCTCGGCCCTCGAGAAGACCCGCGACGCCGCCGGGGTGGACGGCCTGGCGATCGGCGTCCTGCCGGCGCTGGTGATCGTCAGCGAGGCGGCCACCGGTGCCGCCACCATCGTGAACGCCGAGGGCATCGAACTGTCGTTCCGGCAGTCCGCACGGGCGAACCGCCTGGTCCTCGGACTCGAACGCGGCGCGATCGCCCTGGCCGAGATCCCCGCACGGGTCCGCAGCATCCGGCAGGGCACCCGTCCGCCGGCGCCGCTGCCCTGGGTGCTCGGCAACGCGCTGACGTCGGCCGGCCTGGCGGTCGTGTTCCGCTGCCCGTGGTGGGCGGTCCTGGTCGCGCTGGCGGTCGGCGCCCTCGTCGGTGTGATCGGCCTGCTGCTCCGGCGCTTCCGCGAGGCCATCGCCGTTGTCCCGTTCCTCGCGGCGTTCTGTGCGACCGCGGTCGTCGGGCTCGTGGCCGCGAGCACCGGGTTCGACCACGTCCCCCTCTACGCCGTCTGCGCCCCGGTCGCGGTGTTCGTGCCGGGAGCGCTCATCACCAACGCCCTACTCGAGCTCACCGCGGCCGACATCGTCACCGGGTCGGCGCGACTGATGCAGGGCCTCATCATGCTCGGCTTCATGGCGGCGGGCATCGCGGCCGGCAGCGCCGTCACCGGTCTGCACGTCGACCCGACCTCGGCGGCCCTGGTCGGTGAGGTCGCCGGCATCGGCACGGACCGCGCCGGGTGGGAGGCCGTGCCACCACTGTGGGCGTCCTGGGTCGCCGTCGTGGTCCTGGCGACCGGCATCAGCCTGGTCTTCGGCTCGGGCTGGCGGCTCACCGCAGCCTCGGTCGTCGTGATGGTCACCGCCTACGCGGTCGTCTCGTGGCTGACCCCGTTCAGCGGCAGCGTCGTCGCGACCGGGCTGGCCGCCGCGCTGCTCTTCGTCGCGACGCGCGTCCTGGAGCGGATCGTGCCCGTCATCCCGGCGACGGTGTCGTTCCGTCCGGCGTTCCTGCTGCTCGTCCCGGGCACGGTCGGGCTCGTCGCGCTCTCGACCTTCGATGCCGGGGCCCTCGCGACGCCGCTCGCGACGTTCATCAGCCTCTGCGTCGGCACGAAGATCGGCGGCCTCCTGCCCGGCCTCTTCGCCCGCTCGGCCCCGACGCACTGACGCCCCCGACGCACTGACGCACTGACGCACTGACGCCCCCGACGCACTGACGCACTGACGCCCCCGACGCACTGACGCACTGACGCACTGACGCATATACACGTTGACGCGCTGAACGGCGAACGCATCGGCGTGCTGACGCACGACGACCGGGCCGGGCCCCGGCCGACGGCGGTCCGGCGCAATCGGGCCCCCTCCGGTCGTCGAACACGGATCGGTGACGGTGCCGACGACGGACGGGAGGCCCGGCCCGGTCGGGTCGCTGGACACGCCTCGGTGACGGTGCCGACGACGGACGGGAGGCCCGTGGCGGGGCCGCGTCGAGCCTCCCGGCTGGTCGGACCGCCCTGTCCACCGGCCGCGCCGGACCCGGGTCAGGACCGGACGGCGGCCCCGTCGAACCGGAGCCATGCCCAGGCGGCAGCTGCCGCCACCAGGACCACGCCGACACCGGTCGCCATCGCGGCGACGGGGACGTGCGTGCCGGCCGCACCGGAGTAGACCGCGGCGGCGAGACCGACGCCGACCGCCGCGAGGGCCGCGTACCGGGGCCGGGAGACCGAGGCGAGCGCGGCGCCCGCCGTCCCGCGGAGGGGCAGCAGCGTGACGACCAGGGAGCCGAGGCCACCGACGCAGAGGGTGCTGGCGAACTCGGAGACGAGCGATCCGGCGAAGCCGACGGACGGGGTGACGCTGTGCAGGACCCAGCCGACGACCGCGAGGACGAGCAGCGCAACCGATCGCCAGGTGGCGCTCCGCGCGCAGGCGGCGACGCTCCGGCCGAGGTGCAGGGTGGCGGTGTCGAGGTCGGTCCGGGCCACCGGCACCAGCAGGACCCCGACGACGAGGGCGGGGGAGAGGTCGGCGGCACGGGTCAGTCCGCTCGCCAGGACCGCGGCGAGGAGCAGGCCGGGGGAGAGCCGGTAGGTGACGGTGTGGCGGTCTTCGCCCGCGGTCCAGCGGGTGGCGAGGACGACGCCGGCGCTGAGCACCGCGACGCCGGCGACGACGCCGATCGCGAGACGGACGTAGCGGGCCTCGAGTGCGATGCCGGTGCCGAGGAGGGCGAGCAGACCGGCGACGGCGATCCCGATCGTGACGGTGACCCAGCTCGCCACGGCGTCGTCACCGTGGCGACGTTCCGAGCGGGTGCGGTTGCGGCCGGTGAAGCGGGCGGCGCCGAACGGGATCCGTCCGCGCAGGGCACCGGCGAGGACCCGCCCCGGGCCGGCGACGAGCAGGAGGAACGCGGCGGCGACGCCGCCGGCGATGGCGAGGGTGCGCCACGAGAACGCGGACTGGATCGTGGGGACGGCGTGGTCGTACCCGGTCGCGACGGTCCAGTCGCCTGCGGGTCCCGTCCAGTCGGGGCCGCCGGCGTGGCTGCTCGGGCCTCCACCGGGCAGTGCGCTGCCGGGGGTCCCGTCGCCGCTGGTGCCCGTGCCGGTGCCGTCCGTCGGTCCGGTGCCGCCGGTCGGGCCGGTGCCGGACCCGCTGGTCGGGCCGGTGGTGCCGTCGGCGCTGCCGGGTCCGCTGCCGTGCGTCCCACCGCCGTGCGTCCCGCCACCGGGGGTGCCGCTGCCGGCTCCGCTGCCGGGGGTCGCCCCGGGCGTGCTGGTCGTCGGGGTCGCGGACGCGTCGCCGGTGACCCGGAAGGTGGTGGCGCTCGCGGCCGCCGAGGTGTTGCCCGCCTCGTCCTGTGCGACCGCCCGGATCTCGTGCGTGCCGGCGCGGAGGCTGTCCGCGACCCGGCAGGACCACGTCCCGTCCGCAGCGACCGACGCCCGGCACACCGCGGTCGAGTCGACGTACGCGGTGACGACTGTCTGTGGTTCGGCGGTCCCCGCGATGCGCACGCGCTGCGGACCGACGGCGCCGGATCCGGCCGGCGCGGTGATCCGTGGCGCAGCGGGCGCGGTCCGGTCGACGACGAGGGTCCGCGCGGCGGAAGCGGCGCTCCGGAGGTCCGACCGGTACCCGGTGGCGGTGCTCGCGGTCTGGGTGGCGCTGACACTGACGGTGCCCTCGGCCGGGGCGCTCGCACCGGATCCCCACCGGGCAGTCCACGTGCCGGCAGCGGTGACGACGGCGGTCAGCACCGCGGTGGAACCGGACCGGCTGACGGTGACCGTGGCGCCGGGGAGGCCCGTCCCGGTGACCGTCCCGGTGGTGGGCCGTCGGGCGTCGATGGTCGGCGGCACGATGACGTCCGACGGAGCGGCGTCGGCACTCGGCAGGGCGGAGGCCGTCGTGTCGAGGACGGTGAAGACCTGCGCGGGGCCGGAGCGCACCGTCCCGACGCAGGACCACGAGCCGGCGGTGCTCGTGAGGGCACGGCAGACCGAGGCCGAGGGGACGGCGGGTTCGGCGACCCGCACCTGGTGCCCGGGGGTCGCCCGTCCGGAGAAGCGGGCGAGGGCGGTG